>NZ_AUAR01000020.1 GCF_000428825.1 Desulfomicrobium escambiense DSM 10707
GACCACGGCCTGTCCGCCGGCCTGGGCGTCCTGGGCTGCCTTGAGGGCGATCTTCTCGGTCTGGGTGGCGTTGTCGGCGTTCTGGCGGATGTTGGAGCTCATCTCCTCCATGCTGGACGAGACTTCCTCGACGGACGCCGCCTGCTCGGTGGCGCCCTGGGAGAGCTGCTCGGCCGAGGCGCTCAGCTCCTCGGAGCCCGAGGCCACGTTGTCGGAGGCCGACTGGACTTCACTGACGACCTCGCGCAGCTTGGCGACCATCTCGCGCAGGGCCTGGGCCAGGATGCCCAGTTCGTCCTTCTGGTTGACGTCCACCTCTGCTGTCAGGTCGCCCTGGGCCAGCTTGCGCGCGAAGTCCACGCCCTTCTGCACGGGCACGGTGATGGCCTTGGTCAGGAACACCGCCGTGAAGATGCCGATCAGCACGCCCACGGTCAGGCCGCCGATCATGACGGTCGATGCCGTGGACAGGTTCTGCACGGCCTCGTCGGCGATCTTCTGGGTGCCTTCCAGGCCCGCCTCGGCCGTCTGCTGGGCGGCCGCAAGGACATCCTGACCGGACTTGGCCCGCTTGGCGTTGATCTGGTCGAGTTCCTTCCAGTGCTCGCCCAGACTGTTCATGGCCGTCTTGTACTGCATGGCGGCCTCGCGCGTGGCCGCGATCTGCTTGAGGTTGACCTCCTGCCTCGTCACGGTCTTGAGCTTGTCGAACAGCCCTTCCATTTTGGGAAAATTGTCCATGGCGGCTTCGACGAGCTTCAGGTCGCGTGTGGCCTGGGCGCGCCAGACCTTGATGCGGGTGTCGTTGCCGAGGTCGATGATGTCGTTGAGCCAGGTGATCTTGTCGAGGCGCTCCGACAGCTTCTCAGCCGAGGCGCCTTCGGCCATCTCACGTTTCATGGCCTCGTTCTGGGATTCGAGATAGTCGGCGCAGTTCTTCATGTACAATGCGGCGCCCTGGTCCAGGGCCTTGCGGTCGTTGTGCATCGCCTCGACGACTTCCACGGTCTGGTCGGACAGGGCGACGTAGGCGGCGACCTCGCCCTTGGCCGTGACGACCTGCTCCTTCAGCTTGACCAGCGAAGGATAGGTCTGCGCGTGCTTCTCGGCCACGCCCAGGCCCTGCTGCACGGCGGCGAGCTTCTTGCGCCCCTCGTCCAGGAAGGTCTGCTCTTCCGTGAAGGCGTAGCCGCGCCAGGCGTACATGGCCAGCAGGGACGAACGCTCGATCTCGTTGGCCATGCCAACTTCCGGGACATACTCCTTGGCCAGGCGGATGGAGTCGCCCTCGACGCCCTTCATGTTGAACACCGCCATGCCGCCGAGGATGCATGCAATGAGAATCAGAACTCCGAAGCCTCCGCCGATCTTGATTCCCAACTTGATGTTTTTCATTCGTCCCTCCTTGTGAGTGAAACGGCGGAAATCCGCCAAAATTCTTTCCCTCTGGCCTGTGTATTGCGGTCTCATCGCATGTCGCCAGGGACGAGCTCGCGGCTCTTCCTGGCCTGGATGTCCTCCAGAAATACGTCCCAGCCCCGTACGCCGCCGCGGTCGCCGCGGGCCACCCTGATGGAGCGGGAGGTCCAGGGGGTGGTGCCGTCCTTGCAGCGGATGCGGCATTCGAAACCCGTGATCTCCTCCCTGGCCAGGATCTGCTCCTGCAGGGCGGCCCAGTCCGAAGGCGAGGCGAAGGCCTCGGATTCGGAGTGCACGGAGCGCATCATCTGCCTGGCCGAGGCGTAGCCGTGCAGGCGGGCGTAGCGGGCGTTCATGCGCACGAACCGTCCCGCGGCGTCCACGGTGCACAGGCCGATGGGCGCGGACTCGTACATGTCCTGGAGCTGCGCGTCGCTGTCCAGGGCGATGCGGGACTGCCGCTTGGCGGTGATGTCGCGCACGAAGACGATGACGCCGGTGACCTCGTCGCCGCTCATGTCCCGGATGGGGTAGGCGCTGAATTCGATGGAGCGCACGGACGTCGACGACGTTACCTCCAGCACCTCGAACTCGTTGCGGCCCGTGCGCAGGGACCTGACCGCAGGGCAGCGTGCGCAGCACTCGCCGAGCTGGTGGAAGGCCTGGTGGCACTTCTTGCCCACGGGGTTGAAACCTTCGGCGTACCAGCGGACCATGGTCGGGTTGGCGTAACGCACCGTCATGTCCGGGGCGAGGACGCTGATGCCCTCCTCGATGCTGCCCAGGAGCGTTTCGAGGAAGGCTTCGTTGGCCAGGATCTGTTCCTCGATGGCCTTGCGCTGGCTCATGTCGTGGTGGGTGCCCGTAATGCGCGTGGCCGCGCCCGTGGCGCCCTTCTCCATGAGCTTGCCGCGGGAGTGGATCCACTTGTAGGACCCGTCCTTGCACAGCAGGCGGTACTCGAAATCGTAGAACTCGGTTTCGCCGCGCACGTGCGCCGCCAGCGTGTCCATGGCCGGGCCGCGGTCTTCGGGGTGGAGCATGCGCTCCCACTGGTCGATGGTCAGTTCGAATTCGTTGCCGGCGTACCCGAGCATGGCCATCCACATGGGCGAGTGCTGCACCCGGCCCGTGGGGATGTCGTAGTCCCAGACCGCGCCGCGCGAGCCTTCCAGGGCGAATTTCCAGCGTTCCTCGCTGGCTTCCAGGGCCTGCCTGGCCTGCAGCAGTTCCGTGACTTCGAACTGGAGGTGCACGATCTGGGTCACGGTCCCATCCGCCGCCAGCACCGGGGCGCTGCGGAGCAGCCAGTGCCGGCCGTCGATGCTGCGGTATGTCCCGTTCTGGATGGTGCGCGTCTTGAGCGCCCGCCAGGCCGTGCAGTAGGGGTTGGCTTCGGAGCCGTCTGGGCCCAGCTGGCCGCAATTGCCCGTGCCGAGCTGGTGCATGAGGCTCGACGGGTTGTCCGTGACCGGGGTGTTGGACCAGACGATGCGGAACTGGGTGTCGAGGAGGACCACGGACACGTCCCGCAGGTTCTGGAGGATGGTGCTCTGCACCTTCTGCTGTTCGCGCAGCTGACCTTCGAGAACCTGCCGCTGCCGGATCTCGTCGCGCAGCAGCCTGGTCAGCTCTTCGAGTTCGTTCTTGCGCTGGGCCAGACGCTGGGTGGGCGAGTCGGCGGTCAGTCCGGCCATCACGGACTGAAGGGAGACCAGGGACTCCTGGAAGGCTGCAGGGTTGGAGCGTATCAGGGCGGTGGTGCGCTCCGAGAGCTTCCCGGCCAGGGCCATGAGCACTTCGGGGTCTTCGCCCAGCAGGCGTGCCAGGGCGTGGATGCGCTCCTCGGTCAGGGGGGCGTTCTCACCGCGTTCGAGCTTGCTGAGGTAGGAGTGGTGGATGCCGATGCGCTTGGCCACACTGCGGATGGAATAGCCCGAGTGTTTGGCGGACAGCGCCTCCCTGCGCTCTTTGACGTAACTTCCTAGGGAGCTCATGTGTCTATTATGAAGTAGCCATAATTTCCGGTGCAAGCATTATTTCGTCTGACACGCCACGTTTGCAAAAAATAATCAGGACGGATGTTGTTTTCAAAAATTCGCATGGTTGAGATGCTGCTGCCGTCATACGCTCTCGTCCGGGCCGAGATCGCCTTGGGCTGAAATTGGTAGCCGGCCTGGGCCGCAGTGGTCATCGGCGGGTCGACAAAAGTTGTGCTCGCGGAGCAAAATTACATTGACCATGGAAAAGTGGCTACCACATAATCGTCATCAGGGGCGCCTGGTGACTGCCGAAGCCGGAACGAGTCCAGGTAGGCCCTCGGACGGGTCTTTTCTGATGGATGGCTTCCCGCCGGCATCCGGAGCATCATGCCAGGGACTGTAACGCAGCAAAGGACGGACGCGACCATGGAAGGACTGTTCAGGAGCAAGGCGTGCCCCGAGGGCGTCCGCACGAGCGCCGGCCCGTCGCAGCCAGGGACCTGCGGCGTTCCCTCTGCGCGTCGGGTCGCGACCGCCCTTTGGCACGAGGTGCAGGGTGCGGCCACGCCGTGGACCAGGGTGCGGCCGCTCAGGGGCCTGGCGGCGGTCCTGCTGTGCGCGTTTTTTGCAGTCAGTGCCTGGGGCGGGGGGCGTCATGCGCTTCTGATCAGCTCCTACCATCCGGGATTCCCCACGTTCTTCGACCAGGCCGGCGGACTTCGCGAGGCCCTGGAGCCTGCCGGGGTGGCCCTGGACGTCGAGTTCATGGACACCAAGCGTTTTCCCGTGAGCGAGGCCTCCGCGCGCTTTCTCGATTCCCTGCGTTTCAAGCTGGCCGCGCTTCCGGCCTACGATGTCGTGGTCACGGCCGACGACGCGGCCCTGCATTTCGTCCTGGACCACGGGCGCGAGCTGTTCCCTGGCCTGAACGTGGTCTTCTTCGGGGTCAACGATCAGGACCTCGCTCACGGCCTGAGCGGTTCCCAAGGGTTCACCGGGATCATCGAATCCGTGTCCATGGGCGAGACCCTGCAGGACATCCGGTCGCTGCGGCCGGGAGCCCGGGGGGTGCACGCCGTGGTCGACGGTCAGCCCGGGGGCCGCGGTGACCTGAGGACGTTCCTCTCGCAGCAGGGTCGCATCCGGGACCTCGAACTGCATGTCCTCGACCTGGACACAATGTCCTGGGACGAACTCGGCAGCAGGCTGTCCGCCGTGCCGAAAAGCGACGCGATCCTGCTGCTCTCGGCCTACAGAGACCGGCAGGGGGAGGGCCGTTCCTTCGAGGACGGCCTCGGGTTCATCCTGCGGCATGCCGGGGCGCCCGTGTTCCATCTCTGGGAGCACGGGATCGGTCAGGGCATCGTCGGGGGCAAGGTCATCTCCCACCGGGAACAAGGCCGTCTCGCCGGCGGGCTCGTGCTGCGCATTCTGGGCGGCGAGGCGGCGCGCACCCTTCCGGTCATCGAAGGCGACGACGCCAACAGACAGGTCTTCGATCATGCCGCGCTCACGCGCTTCGGCATCGACGAGGCGCTCCTGCCGGATGGGAGCGACGTCCGGGGCCGGCCCGTGTCCCTCATCTCGCGCTACATGCCGCACATCCTGCTGGCCGGGGCCGTGGTCTGCGTGCTGGTGACCCTGGTCGCGGCCCTGTTGCAGCACGTGTTCCGCCTGCGCAGCGCCAAGGCCAGCCTCATGGACAGCGAGGCGCGCTACAAGGCCCTGTTCAATGCCAACGCGGACGGTATCCTGGTGGCCGAAAGGGCCGGAGGGCGCTTTGTTTTCGCCAACCCGGCGGTGTGCCGGATGTTTGGCTACTCGGAAGGGGAATTCCTCTCCCTGGGCGTGGAGGACATCCACCCGCGCGAGCATCTGGCGGAGGTTTTCGCCAACTTCGATCAGCAGTCCAGGGGACAAAAGGATCTTGCCGAGGGCTTACCGTGCCTGTGCCGGGATGGGGGAGTCTTCACGGCCGACATCAGGAGCTTTCCCCTTGAGGTCGACGGGACGCCGTGCCTGGTCGGCCTGTTCCGCGACGTGACCGAGCGCAGCCAGGTGCTCGAAGCCCTGTGCCAGGCCCGGGACGCGGCCGAGGCGGCCAACCGCAGCAAGTCGGAATTCCTGGCCAACATGAGCCACGAAATCCGCACGCCCCTGAACGGGATCCTCGGCATGCTGCAGCTCCTGGAGGGCCTGGAACAGTCCGTCGAGCAGCGGCAGTACGTGCAGATGGCGGCGAACTCCGCCCGGCGGCTGACCGGGCTTTTGAGCGACATCCTGGACCTTTCGCGCATCGAATCCGGCCGGTTGGCCGTCTGCGAACGGCCTTTCGAAGTGCAGGAAGTCTGCGCCTCCATCGAGGAGCTTTTCTCCCAGGCGGCCGACAGGAAGGGCGTGCGCCTGGAGGTGGTGGCGGCCGCCGGACTGCCCGGCCGGTTGACGGGGGATGTCCTGCGGTTGCGCCAGATTCTCTTCAATCTGGTCGGGAACGCCGTGAAGTTCACCTCGGACGGGTTCGTGCGCGTGGACATGGAGTCGCTGGGCCAGGACGCGTCCGGGCGGGAGCGGATCCTGTTCTGCGTCGGCGACAGCGGGCCCGGCATGGACGACGCCTTCCTGTCCAAGGCGTTCGAGCCGTTCGTCCAGGCCGAGAAGGAGTATGTCCGTCAGCACCAGGGCGCCGGGCTCGGTCTGGCCATCGTCAAGCGCCTGGTGCACATGTTGGGCGGGACCTTGGCCATCGACAACGCTTCGGGTGGCACGACGGTCTGCTTCACTCTGCCCATGGCGGCCGCGGGAGAGGCCTGTGCGGCGTATGGCGAGGAGGCGCCTCCGGAGCCGGACTCCCTCAGAATCCTGCTGGCCGAGGACGATCAGGTCAGCGTGTTCGCCGCCCGCCGCCTCCTGGAACGGATCGGCCACGCCGTCGTCTGCGTCGAGAACGGGCGGCAGGCCCTGGATGCCCTGCGCGGCGGGGAGTTCGACGTCGTGATCATGGATGTCCAGATGCCGGTCATGGACGGGCTGCAGGCCGCGCGGCTGATCCGGGCCGACGCCGGCCTTGGGTCCATGGCCAGGGTGCCGATCATCGCCATGACCGCCTACGCCATGAGCGGCGACCGCGACATATGCCTGGCGGCGGGCATGAACGACTACATCTCCAAGCCGGTGGGCGCCCGCGAGCTGAAGCGGGCGTTGACCTGCGCGGTCCCGTCCGGGTCGGGACGGAGCGGGTTAGGGGAGCAACGCACAATTGGCGATGAGGGCGCGTCATGCTGAGACAGACAGGCGAAGGACCTTCCGGCGAAGTCCGCTTTCAGGACATTTTTGACCTGGACGAGATCCAGAAGATTCAGGACGGCTTCGCCATGGCCACGGGGGTGGCGTCCCTCGTGACCACACCCGCCGGGACCCCCCTGACCCGGCCGAGCAACTTCACCCGTCTGTGCCGCGACATCATCCGCGCCACCGCGCCGGGGTGCGCTAACTGCATGCGCTCCGACGCCCTGCTCGGGGTCCACAACCCCGGAGGACCCGTCGTGCGGCGCTGCCTGAGCGGCGGCCTGTGGGACGCCGGGGTGAGCGTCACCGTGGATGGCGTGCACGTGGCCAACTGGCTCATCGGCCAGGTCCGTTCCTCGGGCGATGACGACGCCCACATGCTCGACTACGCCCTGGTCATCGGCGCCGACCCGGACGAATACCGCCTGGCCCTGGCGAAAGTCCCGTTCATGACCGAGGAGCGCTTCCGGCAGGTGGCCGACGCCCTCTTCGTCATCGCCAACTCCCTGTCGGAAAAGGCCTACCACAAGGCGCAGCTGATGCGGGAGAAAAGGGAGCGGGAAGCGCGGGAGGCCATGCGCGCCATGCTCATGGACCGCAGCCGCGACGGCATTGTCATCATCGGCCAGGACCACCGCGTCGTCGAGGCCAACCGGCGCTTCGCCGACATGCTCGGCTACGACATGGCCGAGGTGACGGGCCTGTACACCTGGGATTACGAGGCCAACCTCGGGGAAGCGGAGGTCCGGGAGATTTTCGGCGACTTCTCCATCATCGAGAACACCTTCGAGACCAGGCACCGCCGCAAGGACGGCTCGGTGTTCGACGTGGAGGTCAGCGTGGCTGGTGCGGCGGTCGGCGACAGCTCCTGCGTCATCGGCATCTGCCGTGACATTTCCGAGCGCAAGGAGGCCGAACGGCAGGTCCGGCAGAGCGAGGAGCATTTCCGCGCCCTCTTCGAACTGAGCCAGGACGGGTATGTCCTGGCCGACCCGCAGGGGCGCTTCCTTGACGCCAACAGCGCCTACTGTCGGATGACGGGCTACTCCCTGCCCGAGTTGCGCCAGCTCGGGGATTTCTACGCCATCACGCCGGAGAAATGGCGGCACTGGCAGCGGACCGAAATCTGGCCCAGGCTCCGGAAGACCGGCGACACCGGGGTGTACAGCAAGGAATACATCCACAAGGACGGCCACATCTTCCCCGTGGAACTGCGAGACTTCGCGGCCTTCGACGAGGAGGGGGACGTCCGGTACGCCTGGGGCATCGTGCGCGACATCTCTGAGCGCATGCGCACCGAGGCGCGCATCAGCACCCTGATGCAGATGGTCGAGCAGAGCCCGGTCTGCATCGTCATGACGGACCCGCAGGGGCGCATCGAGTACGTCAACCCGAAGTTCACGCAGATCTCCGGCTACACCTTCGCCGAGGTCAGGGGACAGAACCCGCGGATTCTCGGCTCCGGCCGGAAGTCCAGGGAGGAGTACGGCGAACTCTGGGCGACCATCGCCTCCGGGCGGCAGTGGCGCGGGGAGTTCCACAACCGCCACAAGGACGGCAGCCTGTACTGGGAGTCCGCCCTCATCGCGCCCATTTTCGACCCCGACGGGAAGATCACCCATTACGTGGCCATCAAGGAGGACGTGACGAAGCGGCGCCAGGCAGAGGAGGAACTGCGCAAGCGCGAGGTCAACTTCAACCGGGTCGTGGACATCCTCCCCCAGCTGGTCTCCTACGTGGACCGCGGCCTGTGCTATCGTTTCGTCAACAAGGCCTACGCCGGCCTCTTCCCGGCTGGCGACATCGTCGGCAGGAGCGTGCCCGAGGTCATCGGGCCGGACGCATTCGAGAAGTCCCGGGAATTCATCGAACAGGCATTCCAGGGCAAGACGGTCCATTACTCGTACATGCTGCCGTACCCCGGCGTCGGCGAGAGGTTCATCGACGCCTATCTCGTCCCGGATTACTCGGGCGAAGGGGAGGTGGAGGGCTACTACGCCATCCTGAACGATCTGACCCACCTGAAGAAGGTCGAGGACTCCCTGCGCCGCGCCAAGGACGAGGCCGAGGCGGCCAACAAGCTCAAGTCCGAGTTCCTGGCCAACATGAGCCACGAGATCCGCACCCCCCTGAACGGCGTGCTGGGCATGCTGCAGCTGCTTATGTCCACGCGGCTCGACGAGGAGCAGCAGGACTGCCTGCAGACCGCCATGAAGTCGTCCGGGCGGCTGACCCGGCTCCTGAGCGATATCCTCGACATTTCCAAGATCGAGGCCGACAGGCTGGTCTTCAGGGAGCGCTGCTTCGACATGGGCGAGATCGAGCAGGCCCTGGCCGACCTGTTCTGCCAGACCATCAGGGAGAACCGCGTGGCCTACGCCTTCCGTCGCGACCCCGGCCTTCCGGGGACGCTGCTCGGAGACGACGCCAGGCTTTTGCAGGTGCTCTTCAACCTGGTGGGCAATTCCCTGAAATTCACGGACAAGGGGAGCGTCGAGGTCGAGGTTTCGTCCCTGCCGCGTACGGCCGGTGCGGCCGTCAGGCTCCTGTTCACGGTCAGGGATACGGGGCCGGGCATGTCGGCGGAGACGCTCAAGGACATTTTCGAGCCGTTCATCCAGAGCGACGGATCGTACACGCGCCGCCATCAGGGAGTGGGGCTGGGGCTGTCCATCGTGCGCAAGCTGGTCGGCCGCATGGGGGGGACCTTGTGCGTGGATTCAGAGCCCGATCAAGGGACGGCCATCCACGTCTCCCTGCCCTTCGGGCTGCCCACTGTGTGTCCGATCGAGGAGGTCGTGGCCTCCGGGTCCGGCAGGCGTGAGCTGCGGGTGCTGCTGGTGGAGGACGACGAGGTCAACCTCCTGTGCGGCCAGCGTCTCCTGAGCAGGTCCGGGCACGCCGTGACCACGGCCCGCAACGGCCAGGAGGCTCTGGAGGTTCTGCGTGCGCGCCGGGATTTCGACGTGGTGCTCATGGACATCCAGATGCCCGTCCTGGACGGGATTCAGACCGTCAGGGCCATCCGCCGCGCCGCGCCGTTCGAGGCCGTCGCGGACATCCCCATCATCGCCTTGACAGCCCATGCCATGGCCGGAGACAGGGAGAAGTTCATGGCCGCCGGGATGGACGGGTATCTGAGCAAGCCCATCGATATCGGCAAGATCGAGCAGGAGATGGAGCGGGTACTTTTGGAAAAGGAAAGGCGGGACGCGCCGGGCTTTCGCGCGCGACCGTAGGCAGGACATAAACACACAGAGGTTGCAATGCGAATTCTGATTGTCGAGGACGATTTCGTCGGCCGCAAGATCATGCACAAGCTGCTTATGGAGTACGGGGAATGTGACATCGCCGTGGACGGGGCCGAGGCGGTCAAGGCCTTCGACCTGGCCTGGGAGGCGGGGAACCCCTACGACGTCCTGTTCCTGGACATCATGATGCCCAACATGAGCGGCCACGAGGCCCTGAACATCATCAGGAGCAAGGAGAAGGAGCGGGGCGTGCCGCTGTCCAGGGAGGTCAAGGTGATCATGACCAGCGCCCTGGACGACGTGAAGAACGTGACCCAGTCCTTTTTCCAGGGCGGGGCGTCGGCCTATCTGGTCAAGCCCATCGAGCGTCGCAAGATCATCGACGAGCTGCGCAAGCTCGAGCTGATCTGAGCCGGGGCGTCAGTCCCGGCAGAGCTGGAGCACCGTCGGCGCGATAAGGTTCAGGGGCACGACCTTGTCTACGCCGCCCAGCTTGATGGCCTCGCCGGGCATGCCGAAGACGACGCAGGACGCCTCGTCCTGGGCCACGGTCACGGCCCCGGCCTCGTGCATCTCGAGCATGGCCTTGGCCCCGTCGTCGCCCATGCCGGTCATGATCACGCCCACGGCGTTCTTGCCGGCGTAGCGGGCGGCCGAGCGGAAGAGCACGTCCACGGACGGACGGTGGCGCGAGACCAGGGGGCCGTCCTTGATCTGGACGTAGTACCGGGCTCCGCTGCGCTTCAGCAGCATGTGCAGGTTGCCCGGCGCGATGAGGGCCTGGCCGCGCAGCACGGTATCGTTGTCCGCGGCCTCCTTGACCGTGATGTCGCACAGAGTGTTGAGCCGCTGGGAAAAGGCGGCCGTGAACTTCTCGGGCATGTGCTGCACGATGACGATGCCCGGACAGTCCACGGGCATGGCCTGCAGCAGGGTCAAGAGGGCCTCCGTGCCACCGGTGGACGCCCCGACCACCAGGACCTTCTCGGTGGTCTGAACCATGGCCTTGGACGCGGGCTTGGGCAGCATCGCGTCGGCCGTGAGCTTCTGGCTGACCTTGAGGGTGCGGGGCACGTACTTCTTCACCTTGGCCTTGGCCGCGGCCTTGACCTCGTCGCACAGCATGATCCGTGACTCCTCCATGAACTGCTTGGTGCCGACCTTGGGCTTCTGGATGACGGACACGGCGCCGTATTCCAGGGCCTTCATGGTCGTTTCGGCATTCTTTTCCGTCAGCGTCGAGCAGATGATGGTCGGGATGGGGTGCTGGCTCATGATCTTCTTCAGGAAGGTGATGCCGTCCATACGCGGCATCTCCACGTCCAGGGACAGCACGTCCGGAACCTGCTCGCGCATGATCTCGGCGGCGGCGAAGGGGTCGCCGGCGGCGCCGATGACCTCGATCTCCGGATCCGAGGAATAGATGGAAGTCAGAGTCTGACGGACCAGGGCCGAGTCGTCGACGATCAGTATGCGGATTTTCGTGCTCATGTTCGTGCGCTCCGGAAACGGGTGGGATGGCCTGATTCTGGGCACTATATATGCAGAATCATGGCGAGTAAATCGTCAATGGGCGCGAAGGGTTCAGACGGCCTGATACAGGGCGTGTCCCAGGTGCCGCAATCCGGGCGCGCGGGACATGCGCACCCCGAGCACCAGAATGCCGCCCGGGGCCAGGTATCCGCGCAGCCTCTGCGCCAGGGCGGTGGCCAGGGCGGGGTGGAAATGGTGCAGGACTTGGCGGCAGACGATGACATCCATGGGTTCGCGCAGGGAAAAGGACTCGAAGATGTCCTGGCAGCGGAAGCTGACGCGGTTGCGCACGCCGGGGCGCAACCGGACCAGATCGTCGGGGGCGGTGCGGCTGCGCAGGAAGTAGCGCTTGGTCAGGGCCACCGGCAGGGAGCTGACCGTGGATGCGGGATAGATCCCCCGCACTGCCTGACCCAGGTTGGCGGGCAGGAAGTCCGTGCCCAGGATGGAGAACTCAAGGCCCGGCAGCCTGGCCGCTTCCTCCAGCAGGGCGATGCACAGGCTGTAGGCGTCGATGCCGCGGTCGCAGCCGGCCACAAGGAAAGACGTCAGCGGCTCCCCGTGGCGGTGGTGGTCGGCCACGATTTCGGCCAGGAAATCGAATTGTCGGGTGTCGTGCAGAAACCCGTGGTCTTTGGACAGGGCGTCGACCAGATAGGGAAGCTCCAGACGCAGGCCCGGACAGAAGGTGTTTTCAGCTGATGACTTCTGCATTGAGAAAAGTTATTGTTTGCAAACTGGAACGGCGTTTCCTCAACCTACACCCCAGGACTTCGTGACGGCAATGCACAAGACCGCGAAAAAAAGGATGTCCCTGCCCCCCAAGGACCTGGAGGGTGTCGAGGACTGCCGGGACATGCCTCACGAGTACCTCCTCGTGGGGCAGGGCGGGGTCTACAAGACTCCGACGGTGGTGCAGACGGTGCTCGGCTCGTGCGTATCCGTGACCATGTACTGCGCCCGGTACCGGTGGGGAGGGATTTTTCACGCCCTGCTGCCGCGCATCGGTGACTTCTCCAAAACCTCGGCGCCTGACGAGCGCTTCCGCTACGTGGACTCGTCCATCAAGGAACTGCTGCGGGAATTCGCCAAGGCGGGCATCTATCCGGACAGCCTGGAGTGCAAGGTGTTCGGCGGGGCCTCGCCCCTGCACCAGAACTGCGACGCCTCGGCCGGCCGGCGCAACGTCGATGCGGCCATGGAGACCCTCGAACGCGAGGGCGTGAGCGTCAGCGCCTCCAGCGTGGGCGGCAACGTGGGCCGCAAACTCTTCTTCCGCACCGACACGGGCCTGGTCCTGCAGAAACGCTTCCAGGTCAAGGCATGCAAGGAGTGCGGGCGCTGAAGCCCGCACATCGCCGTTTTCCCCTCCCCATCCATTCCCATTCGCCAGCCCATGCCATTGCAGGGCAGCAGGGAGTCCGGCGTTTTTCAGCGCGCGAGATACGCGGCGATGAAACCCTCGACCTGGTCGAGGAAGATGGGCCGCGAGAAATGGAACCCCTGGGCGAATTCGCAACCCATCTCCTTGAGGACCTGGTACTGGCGCTCGCTCTCGATGCCTTCGGCCACCACCGACAGGCCCAGGCTGTGGGCCAGGTTGACGATGGTGCGCACGATGACGCGGTTGGCGTGCTGCTCCAGCTGGGTCACAAAGCTGCGGTCGATCTTCAGGGTGTCGATGGGAAAGCGCTGCAGGTAGCTCATGGACGAGTAGCCCGTCCCGAAATCGTCGACCAGGATCGCCACGCCCAGTTCCTTCATGAGCCTGAGCTTCTGGACCGTAATGTCGGGGTTGGTCATGACGTCGCTCTCGGTGATTTCGAGCTTCAGCAGCGACGGGGAGATGCCGTTGGATTGGATGCAGTCGAAGATGTTCTGCACCAGGTCCGGGCTTGAGAACTGGCGGGCCGAAAGGTTGACGGAAATGCTCAGGCCGCTGTCCGGAAAGGTGGTCGCCCACGAGGCCAGGACACTGCAGGACTGTTCCAGGACCCACTGTCCGATGGGCAGGATGAGGCCGGTCTGTTCGGCGATGGGGATGAACTCCGCCGGCGAGACCCAGTCCCGGTCCGCGGGCTTCCAGCGCAGCAGGGCCTCGAAGCCGGTCAGGACCGGCTCCTCGCCGATGGCGAAGATGGGCTGTAGGGCCAGATGCAGTTCGTTGTCGCGGATGGCGTTGCGCAGCCTGCTTTCCGTGTCCATCTTGCGCAGGGCCTTGTCCTGCATTTCATGGGCGTAGAAGCGCAGCTGGTCCGGCCCCTGTTCCTGGGCGTGGCGCAGGGCTATGTTGGCGCCCTGCAGGTAGTTTTCGGGCGTTTCGTAATCGCTCGGGCCGAAAAGGGCACCGAGGCAGGCGCTCAGGTGCAGGGCGTGCCCCTCGATGATCAGGGGGCGGTTCAGGGCGGCCTTGATCTTCTTAATGGCGGTTACGGCGCTTTTCTTGGACGGCAGTTCTTCGAGCAGGACCACGAATTCGTCGTCGCCGAGCCGGGCCACGGTGTCGATGGACGATACCTCGTCCTGCAGGATGCGGCCGATGGTCTTCAGGAGCGTGTCGCCGACAAAATGCCCGAGGCTGTCGTTGATGTCCTTGAAGCGGTCGACATCAACCTGCACGACGGCGAAAAGATAGTCCTCGCGCACCCTGGCGCGGTCCATGGCCTGCTTGATGCGGTCCAGGCACAGGGCGCGGTTGGGCAGGTTGGTCAGTGCGTCGTGGAAGGTGCGGTGCTGCAGCCGCTTTTCGGCGTCCTTGCGGGCTGTGGTGTCCTCGAAGATGGCCGCCACCTGACGTTCCTGGGGGCTGAAGGCCACGATGGAGAAATGCCGGCCCAGAAAGGCGGCGAAGCCGTCGAAGCGGATGGACTGGCGGCTTATGGCGGTCTTGCCCAGGACGTCTATCCAGAAGGGCTCGACCCTGTCGGAAAGCTCACGCAGGCTGCGGCCGACGATGTCCTGGGCAGGCAGCTCGAAGAAATTGGCGAAGGCCGGATTGACGTCGAGCAGCACGAGGTCCACGGGCCGCCCCGCGTCGTTCAGGATCACCTCGTGCAGGGCGAAGCCGTTGAGCATGGAGTTGAAGAGCAGCCGGTACTGCTGCTCGCTCTTCTGCAGGGCCTGGGTGGCGGCGTGCTTGTAGAGGGCGATCTCGATGGCCACATGCAGGTCGCGCGGTTTGGCGGGCTTGATGATGTAGCCGAAGGTCTCGGTGATCTTCGCGCGGCCCAGGGTCTCCTCGTCGTCATGGCCCGTGAGGAAGATGATGGGGATCTGACTCTTTTCGAGGATCTTCTGGGCGGCCTCGATGCCGTCCATGCGGCCTTCGAGGAAGATGTCCATGAGGATGAGGGCCGGCTCCTGCCGGGCTACGGTCTCGACGGCCTCCTCGCCGGAAGCGACGATGCCCTGGACCGCGTACCCGAGCTGCTGCAGGCGCTGCTGCATGTCGAAGGCGACGATGACGTTGTCCTCGACGAGCAGGATGGAAGGTTTGTTCCGCCGCGTTTCCGGAGAGGAGGGCGAATCAGCGAACGTACTCTGCATGATGGTCCGGAAATCCTTGGGAAAGTGTTCGGTGTCACTGAAACGTATGCCTCTTTCCGCAGGCCCAGACAAGCATTTTCTGGAAACCAAGGACCAGAGCGTCTGTAGCGGGGAAAATCCGCATCAGGGGAAGACGGTTACGAGTTGCTGAGAAGCCTCAATGGTGCCCCGGGTGTGCCCACTGGTCATGGCGGACCATCAAATCCACTTCTTGCGTTTGAAAAACAGCACCATGCCGACGCCTACACCGGCCATGACCAGCCAGATCAGATAATATCCCCATGGCCATTTCAACTCGGGCATGTGTTCGAAATTCATTCCATAAACTCCGACGATAAACGTCAGCGGAATGAAAATGGTCGCGATTATCGTAAGCACCTTCATGATTTCGTTCATGTGGTTGCTGACACTCGAAAGATAGGTGTCATGCATGCCGCCCAAAAGGTCCCGGAAGGTTTCCACCATATCGATGACCTGGATCGTGTGATCGTAGAGGTCGCGAAGAAAAATGCGGGTTTCATGATGAATGAGCGGTGATTCGCTTTTTTCGATAGCGCCCACTTCCTCTCTCAGTGGCCAAACCGCTTTGCGCAAAACCAGTATCTCGCGTTTGAGGCGGTGAATTTCCTGCACGTCATCAGGCTGGGGATCAGCCAGGAGACGGTCGTCGATATCCTCGATAAAATCGCCGATCCGCTCGACGGCGAGGAAATAATGATCAACCACGGCATCCATCAGGACATAGGCGAGATAATCGGACGGCATCGCCCGTATCCGGCCTTTTGCAGACCGGATGCGCGCACGAACCGTATCGAAGACATCCCCCTCGTTTTCGAGAAAGGAGATGACGTAGTTCTTGCCCAGAATGAGGCTGACATGTTCGACGTCCACGGAATTGGCGGTTTCGCTGTAGCTCATCATTTTCAGGACGATGAACAGATAGTCGGGAAAGATCTCCGCCTTGGGGCGCTGGTTGGTGTTGACGAGGTCTTCGATGGTCAGGGGGTGGAGATTGAAGCGCTTGCCGATCAGTTCGATCATCCCGAGATCGTGAAGGCCGATGACGTTTATCCAGGTCACCGTTTCCGATTGGGCCAGAAGCGTGCATTGCTCCACGGTTGTGTCCGGAAATTCATTGAGGGCGGCATCGTCGTAGTCGATGATGTCTATTCGTGTTGTTTCCCGCTTGCGTTCCCCGATGAAGACCGGCGTCCCAGGGGCCAATCCGGATTTTGTGCTCTGCCGTCTGACATTTTTCCGCTTTTGTCTCTTGCTCATGCGGTCTCCTTGCTGGCGCGGATTCATGTTCCCCGCAATATGGTTCCTCGCGTCGGGACGTTGGTCGCCAATCCCTCCGCTGTGCTGTGGAGGGTCCGATACGGCGGCACATGAAGGTCGTCATTCCGGAGCCAAACAGTGAAATGCTGGTTCCCGGTCGCCTTGTATTACCGGAAAAGAGTGCAAAAAAAATAGGGCTTGGATTTTTTATATCCAAGCCCTTGATTTTTATGGTCGGGATGAGAGGATTTGAACCTCCGGTCTCTGCGTCCCGAACGCAGCGCTCTACCAGACTGAGCCACATCCCGAATGAGGAAATGGCATCTACCCAAGATGGTTTTTCTTGGCAAGGATTATTTTCATCCTTGCCCTGTGTTGTCAGGTCATTGTTTTTCAAATACGAAAATGGCGTGTTCCAACGTCAACGGCTTCGGCGAGGCCGGCCCGGGAAGGGCGGTCTGGCTGGAGAGGTGGGAAGATGACTTCTTCGTTTCACGTGCTGGTGGTGGACGACGAGCCTGCCCTGAGGGAAATCTGCGAGGAGGCCCTCGGCGGCGCGGGGTATCGCGTCACCCTGGCCGCCAACGGGCAGGAAGCCCTGGCCAAGGCCTGCGAGCGCTGTTTCGATCTGGTCATCAGCGACCTGCGCATGCCCGCCATGAACGGCCAGGATCTCCTCAGCCAGATCCGGCAGCGCAACATCGACTCGGACTTCCTGGTCATCACCGGCTACGGCACCACCGAGACGGCCGTGGACCTCATGAAGAACGGGGCGGCCGACTACATCGCCAAGCCCTTCGACATCAAGCACCTGCTGCTGCGCGTGCGCTCGGTCATGGAGCAGCGCCGGCTGCGCAAGGAGCAGGAGAAGCTCTCGGCCGTGGTGCGCATGCTTGGCCTGAGCAAGCGCCTGGGCAGCCAGCTCAACCATCTGGCCGTGGTCGAGGAGTTCCTGAGCCACCTGCGCGAGAATTTCACGCCCGACGCCATCTGCCTGCTCATGCCGGAGATGATGGAGCAAAAGCCCTGCCGCATCCAGGGGCGGCTTTTGGAAACGAGCGAACTGCTGCGCGTCTTCGTGACGAAGCTGTGCGACAAGATCATGCGCCACGGCCGCTCCTACCTGCTGGACCAGTTCACCTTGCGGCAATCCTCCTTCAACACCGCCTTTTTCCCGCAGGGCTTCCCGTATTCCGTCATGGCCGTGCCCCTGGACCTGCCGCACAAGCGGGTCGGCGTCATCGCCCTGGTGCGCGACGAGAAAAACGCCCTGTACCGCGAGCAGGACCTCCAGCTTCTGGGAGTCTTCGCCTCGCACACGGCCTCGGCACTGCAGAACTCGCACCTCTATTCGCGCCTGCGGACCATGAACCAGGACGTGATCCGCTCCTTTGCCCAGGCCGTGGAGGTCAAGGACTACTACACCCGCGGGCACTCCGAACGCGTGGCCGAGTACGCCTGCCGGCTGGCGCGGGCGCTGGGGCTGGGGACCAAGGAGATCGACCTTCTGCACATGGCCGGCATGCTGCACGACATCGGCAAGATCGGCATCCCCGACCACATCCTGAACAAGCCGGGAGCCCTGACCGAGGACGAGTACGAGATCATGAAGCGCCACAGCGTCATGGGCCGCGAGATTCTCGGCCAGGTCGAGGCCATGAAGGACATCACGGGCCTCATCTACCACCACCACGAGCGTCTGGACGGCCAGGGCTACCCCGATGGCCTGGCCGGCGACGAGATCCCCTTCCTGGCCCGCATCATCTGCCTGGCCGACAGCTACGAGGCCATGACCTCCAACCGCGCCTACCGGCAGGCCCTGCCCATGGACAAGGTCATGTACGCACTCGAACGCGGGGCCGGCACGCAGTGGGACCGGGAACTGACCGTGGCCTGGATGTCCATCGTGGAGCGGGAAAAGCCCGGCTACCCCCAGCAATGACCCTGCCGCAACACGCATCAGGGCTGGCGCTGCAAGCGCACATGAGCACGTTCCCGCACCCCGCACATCTTTCCCCCGAGCGGCTGGACAAGGTTCTGGCCGCCAATCTCGGCCTTGGGATCAGGCGCAGCCGGGCCTTGATCGAGGCCGGCCTGGTTCTGGTCGACGGCCGGCCGCTGGCCAAGGGCGGACTGGTGCTGCCCGGCCAGCTCGTCAGCGTTGCGGAACCGGCGGACGCGGGCCCAGGCGTCTGCGACGTCGCCGGCGTCGAGGTCGTTTTCAGCGCCATGGGGTTTGCGGCCATCTCCAAGCCCGGCGGGGTGCACACCGTGGCCGGGCGCGGCGGGAACAGCCTTGAAGGGTGCCTGCCGGGGCTGGGCCTGACCGGGTGGCGTCTCCTCAACCGTCTCGACCTGCTGACCGGCGGGCTGGTCCTGGCTGCCGCCGGGGAGCGGGAGGCCGCCCTGTACAAGGGGTGGCAGGAGGCCGGGCAGGTGCGCAAGTGGTACCTGGCCCTGGCCCATGGCTGCGTGGGGGAGCTTGAACTGACGGGGCTGATCCTGGACGACAAGCGCCGCGTGGTGCGCGTCACCGGGCAGGAAGACGAAGCCCTGCGCCATACGGTGGTCCGGCCGGTGCACGCCGTGGAGGGGAACACCCTGGTCCTGGTCCACATCCTCAAGGGGCGGCGGCACCAGATCCGCGCCCATCTGGCCCATGCCGGGCACCCCCTCGTCGGCGACCCCGTCTATGGCGTTGGCGAGCATGGCGGTCTTTTCCTGCACCACTGGAGGCTGGACATGCCTGGTTTCACGGCGGAACTGCCGCCGGAGTGGGACTTCGTCGATGTCCGCGCCGTCGAGGCGGTCCGTCTGTCCTTTCCTGCATCGTAACCCTGGAGGAAGCATGTTCCGGATTGCCCCGTGTCTTGCCCTTGCGGTCTGTCTGGGCCTGGCGTCCTGCGCCGCGGCCGGGCCTTCGGGACCGGACGGCGGCAGGCTGCGCGCCTGTCCCGGTTCGCCCAACTGCGTGAACTCTGAAGAAGGGAGCGCCCCGCCCCTGCCCGTGATCGGCGAAGACGGCTGGGCGCGGCTGCGCGAGGCGATCGTCTCGCTCGGCGGCAGCATCGAGCGAGAGGAGGGCGGGTACCTGCACGCCACCTTCCGTTCCCGCCTCTTTGGCTTCATGGACGATCTGGAATGCCGCCGGGACGGCGATGTGGTTCAGGTGCGCTCGGCTTCGCGCACTGGCTGGTGGGACCTGGGCGTCAACAGGCGGCGGGTGGAGAGCCTCCGGCGGGCGCTGGGGGATGCGACGGGGAAGTAGGACGATGCGGGCGGGACCATGATCCCGCCCGCGTTTTTTCAGTCGAAGAGGGCGCTGGCGAATTCCTGGCCCGAGAAGGGGCGCAGGTCTTCCATCTTTTCGCCCAGTCCCACGAAGCTGATGGGGATCTTGAACTCCAGGGCGATGGCCACGATGATGCCGCCCTTGGCCGTGCCGTCGAGCTTGGTCAGGATGACCTCGTCCACGGGCGAGGCCTGGGAGAAGAGCTTGACCTGGGACAGGGCGTTCTGGCCCGTGGTGGCGTCCAGCACCAGGACGGTGCGGTGGGGCGCGCCGTCGAGTTTCTTGCCCAGGACGCGGTTTATCTTTTTCAGCTCCTCCATGAGGTTGTGCTTGGTCTGCAGGCGTCCGGCCGTATCCACGAAGACCAGGTCGTAACCCTCCTTCATGGCGTAATCCACGGCTTCGAAGGCCACGGCCGCCGGGTCACTGCCGTGGGTCTTGGCGTAGAAGCCGGCCCCGACCCGCTTGGACCAGACCTGCAGCTGCTCGATGGCCGCGGCGCGGAAGGTGTCGCCGGCCGCCACCAGGACCTTGCGGCCCTGCATCTGGGCGCGGTGGGCCAGCTTGGCGATGGTCGTGGTCTTGCCCGCGCCGTTGACGCCGATCATGAGCACCACCTCGGGCGCCTGGGGCACCGTGGGGGCCTTGGGCTCCAGGAAGACCGCGGCCAGTTCCTCCTTGAGCAGGGCCTTGAAGTCCGCAGCGTCGCGCCCGCCCGCCTGGCGGACCTTGGGCCGCAGGCGCTTCAGCAGCTCCTGCGTGGCGCTGACGCCCACATCGGCCATGAGCAGGATTTCCTCCAACTCCTCCCAGAAGGCGTCGTCGTAGCCTCCGGCCATGGACAGGAGCCTGTCGATGCGCATGGTCAGCTGCTCGCGCGTCTTGCCCAGGCCCGCCGAGAGCTTCAGGAAGAGGCGGTTGCGCTCGTCCTCCTCGTCCTCCAGCTCCAGGGCCAGGGCCATGCGGTACTGCAGTTCCGAACGGAACTCGTCCACATGGTCGTAGTCCATGTCCGAAAGCCACGTGTCGAAGCGGGCGATGAAATCTTCGGCCTCGGCCGTCGGCACGTCCAACTGCGCGAACAGAAAGCGCAGGCGGCCCCACAGGGCGTCGCCGCGTTTGGTCACGCCGTCCAGGATGTGCGTCATCCAGGTCGAAAGCTTGGGCTCGGCCTCGCCGAGGGCCTGCACCAGGGCCTGCTGCCAGGGCTCCAGGGCGGCCTTGGCCGTGGGCTTTTCCTGGAAGAGCACGGCCGGCTCCGTCGGGACGGGCGCCGTTTCCGTGGTCTCTTCGCCGCCGAAACCGAAAAGCCTGCGCCAGCCGCCTTCCTTGCGCGCGGGCTCGGCAGGTTGCTGCGGCTCCGTGGGCTTTGCGGGCTTGGCGTCCCGCGTCGCTTCGTCGGCCGGGACAGCCTGGGTGGGTTCCGGAGTTTGCGCTTCGCGGCGGGGCGGCTCGGGCGGTGTCGGGGCCCCTTCATGCGGGGGGGCTGCTTTGGGACGTTCCGGAGCCTCTGGGGCCTGCGGCGGCGCGGAGGCCTGGGGCTGCGTTTCGGTTTCGGAGCCCCAGAGTTTCTTGATGCGGGAGAAAAAGCCCATGTTCAGGTCCTTTGGTGATGCAGATGAATGAAATTCAGCCGTCCAGATCGACGAAGACGTCTTCCCAGACGATCTTGCCCCTGTCCTTGCGCACCTGGCGCAGCAGGAGATAGATGGCCCCGCTGCCGCCGTGCTTGGGCAGGGCGGTGGTGAAGGCCAGCACGACGCGCTTCAGGGGGGCCTGGGTCAGCCAGGCGGTCAGCTCTTGGCGCAGCACGCCCTGGCCCATGGGGGAGTTGCGGCCGCGCCCTGGGATGAGCAGCACGCAGCGCTTGCCTTCCATGTAGCAGCGCCGCAGAAAGTCAAGGACAGCGAGCTTGGCCTGGTCGGCGTTCATGCCGTGCAGGTCCAGGTGGGCCTGCACGCTGAACTCCCCGCCCTTGAGCTTGCGTAAGATCTTGGGGTCCAGCCCCCGGATCTGCCCGGTGATGAACTCGTGGGTGTAGTCCATCTCGAACTCAATGTTCTCCTCCAGCAGCCGGGCGAAGGTCGGCGGAGGGGCGGGGGCCGCCTGGGGCGGAGCCGCCGCCGGTGCCACGTCGCGGCCGCCCTTGTTCAGGGGGACCACGTCGGAGAAGGCGTGCAGGAAGAGCTCGTCCTCGGATTTTTCCCGAGGGCCTTCGGCCGGAGCGAGCGCCGTGGCCGCGGGCTTGCGTCGTTTTTTCATCCTGGCCTTGAGGCCTGGATCTTTTTCCAGCGATTTGAAAGGATTATGCATGTGTGGTGTCCACTGTGGACAGGGGCCATACACCATAACGCGTCCGAGGGCAAAACCCAAGGGCCCGGCCGCGCGCCGGGTCTGTGGACAAGGCGCCCCCGGGTCTGCTACCCGAAGGCGATGGCGGTTCCAGGCATCCGTGCATCCAACCCCCCGTAACGCAAAGGCGCAGCGCATGACCCAGACCATGGAAGACAAGGACAGGTTCACGTTCCTGCTCGTGGAGCCCGACGACGACGTCGCGCGGGAAATGATCGCCGTGCTGCGGCGGCTCGATCTGAAGGTCGATCACGTGCGCGGCCATCTCAAGGCCGTGGCCCTGACCGAGGACATCGCCTACGACTGCCTGCTCGTCTCCTCCCTGGGGGTGGACATCTCGGGCCTGGAACTCTGCGCCATGGTCCGGGCCCGTGAGTCCAGGCGTTCCCTGACTCCTGCCTACATCATCCTGTCGGGCCCCCAGGCCGACATGATCCCGATCTATTCGAGCCAGAACGAGGTCGACGACGTCATCGCCGCCCCCTGCCTCGACCTGGAGCTGGAATGGAGAATGCGCCGGGCCCTGCGGGCCATGTTCCTGTGCCGGAAGTACGGCGCGTCGCGCTTGCTGGACAGGGAGACGGGCCTGCTGACGCCCGATGGCCTGCGCATCTATCTGGGCGAGGAGGTCAACCGCATCGGCCGCCGGGAAGGGTGGGTTTCCCTGAGCGTCCTTTCGGTGCCGGGCCTGGCGGCCCTGCGCCTGAGCTACGGCGACGGCTGGATGGAGTGGTTCAAGAACGGCATCTGGGCTTCCCTGCGCCGGCAGCTGCGCAACTACGACCGGCTGGCATCCATGGACAACGGGTTCCTGTGCCTCGTCTCCCCCGACCTCGACGAGGAGGGCACGCGATCCATGCTGGCCCGGCTCGGCGCGGCCATCGGAGAATACCAATTTCAGGATGACGTCCCGACCGCGCGCATGACCCTGGCCGCACGGTATCTGTGCGTGCGGGTGCTGGGCGACTACAGGCAGTTCGACCGGACGAGCGACGTGCTGTGGAACTGGGTCTGCGAGAGGATGAACGAGCCCGCGCCCGAAGGGGTCATGGGGCACACGGGCGCCGTCGATCTCGAACTGCGCTGCACCACGGCCCCCTGAACCTCAGGCGAAGGCCTGGTTGACGAGCGTCTCCACCTTCAGGGCCACTTCCTCGACCACGGGCTGGTAGTCGTTTTCGAGCAGGAAGAGCGGGACGCCGAGGCCCTTCATGTCCGCCGTGAACATGGGGTTGAAGTGGTACCCGGCCTTGGTGGCGAGGTAGTCCGCCAGCTTGATGAGCATGATGGAGGGGGGGGAGTCCTGGGCCACCGCACGGTGATGGGCGTAGACCGCGAGCTGGACGTTTTTCGGGAATTTCCAGAGCTTGAGGGCCTTGGCGCTCAGGAGCGGGTGGCTGACGCCGAAGAGTTTCTCTTCGACGTCCATGGGGTCCCGTCCACCCTCTTCCCAGATCTTTGTCATCACGGTGAACTCTCCGGGCATCAGGGTGGCCATGACCACGTACCCGATGTCGTGCAGCAGCCCGGCCAGATACGTCCCGTCCTGTTCTTCCGGGGACATGGGAAAGAGGCTCGGGTAGTACTGGATGAGCTTCTTGGACAAGAGGGCCGTGCTCAGGCTGTGGGTCCAGAAACGCCGTATGGAGAACGAGGGCGGGAATGCGTTCTTGGTGACCGAGTCGGCCAGGGTCAGGTAGTAGACGATGCCCTTGACCTCGTTCAGACCCAGCCGCACAAGCGCCTTCTGCGGCGAGGTGATCTCGTCGAGGCCGCGGTACATGGGCGAGTTGGAGATGGCCATGATCCGGGCGCACAGGACGGGCTCGGCGCTCATGGCCTCGACGATGTCCTGCAGACGGGTGTTGGGGGCATTGAGGAGCTGCCACAGCCGGATGACCATCGGCTTGAGAGGGGGCAGATCCCGGTCGCTGAGTTTGTCCAGATTGATCATGGGTTGGTTCGTCTTGGCAAAAAGGTTGTCGCCCCGTCATGGGACACGGCGTGTCCTCGGGGCTAGCACACCCGGCCCTTCAAGGGCAATGGGTTGCGGGGCATTGTTTTCATCCATTTGAAATATAGGGAGAAAGAAATGAAGATAACGTTTCTTGGCGCGGCCCGGACCGTGACGGGCTCATGCTACGTGCTCGAATGCGAACACGCCCGTTTCGCCATAGATTGCGGCATGCATCAGGGCAACAGGGTCATCGAGGCGCGCAACTGGGACGAGAACGGCGTGTACCGTCCCGAAGCCCTCGATTTCATTCTTCTGACCCACGCCCACATCGACCATTCCGGGCTGCTGCCGCGCCTGGCGGCCAAGGGGTTCAAGGGCCGGGTGCACACCACCGCGCCGACCCGCGACCTGCTGACCATCATGCTCGAGGACAGCGCCCGCATCCAGGAGACCGACGCCCAGTGGCGCAGCACCAAGAAGCTGCGCGCCGGCGACCGGCCCGTGGAGCCCCTCTACACCGTGGAGCAGGCCCAGAAGGTCCTGAAGCAGCTGAAAATCGAGGAGTACAACACGTCATTCGAGCCGGCCCCCGGCATCCGCGTGGTCTTCAACGACGCGGGGCACATCCTGGGCTCGGCCTTCATCGAGCTGTGGGTCAAGGAGGGGGACGAGGAGACCAAGCTCGTCTTTTCCGGCGACCTGGGTCGCCCCAACCAGCTTCTGGTCCGCAACCCGCAGACCGTGGAGCACGCCGATTTCCTCTTTCTGGAGTCGACCTACGGCAGCCGCAACCACAAGAACGAGACCCAGAGCCGGCAGGAACTGGCAGAGGCCATCGCCTACAGCTACGAGCGCGGCGAGAAGGTCATCATCCCGGCCTTCGCCGTGGAGCGCACCCAGGAACTGCTGTACTCCTTCTATCTGCTGCGCAAGGAGGGGAAACTGCCCGAGAACCTGCCCGTCTACGTGGACAGCCCCCTGGCCATCAAGGCCACCGAAATCTTCCGTCGGCATTGGGACTATTACGACCACGAGACCAAGGAGCGGGTCAAGAACGGCGAGAACCCCCTGGAACTGCCCAACCTGCGCTACACCCTGACGGCCGAGGAGTCCCGGGCCATCAACACCTCCCAGGGTCCGGCCATCGTGATCGCCGGCAGCGGCATGGCCAATGCGGGGCGCATCAAGCATCACCTGCGGCACAACATCTGGAAGCCGGGCGCGTCCATCGTCTTCGTCGGGTTCCAGGCCGAGGGCACGCCGGGCAGGCGCATCGTCGACGGCGCCCAGACCATCCGCATCCTGGGGGAGGAGCTTTCGGTCAAGGCCAAGGTCTTCACTATCGGCGGCTTTTCGGGGCACGCCGGGCAGTCGCAGATCCTCGACTGGCTGTCCCACTTCCGCAATCCCGATGTGCAGATCTACCTGGTCCACGGCGAGCATTCCGGGCAGAAGGTCCTGGCCGAGCTGATCCGCGAGAAGTTCAAGTACGCCGTGCACATCCCGGACTATCTGGACGAGTGCCTGTTGGAGAAGGGCGGGCGTTTCGAGCTGACGGCGCGTCCGTCCCTGGCCGCCCCGCGCATCGATTGGGAATACCTGCTGGAGGAGACGACCGACAAGCTGGATCAGGTCCGGGAGCGGGTGGAGTTCATCCAGCGCATGGGCCTGTCCAACCAGGTGGAGATCCGCGGCAACCTGCTGGATATCAACGCGCGCTTCACCTCCATCCTTTCGGAGCTGATGTTCGAGCAGAAGCGCAAGAACGGTAAGGCCTAGTCCGTGCGCATCATCTCCGGGGAGTACCGCGGCAGGCGCATCCGCACCACCGAGGGGCCGGGCTACCGCCCGGCCACGGGCAAGGTGCGCGAGTCCCTCTTCTCCATGCTCGAATCCCAGGGCGTGGCCTGGGGCGGGACGAGGGTGGCCGACATCTTCGCCGGCAGCGGCTCCCTGGGGATCGAGGCCCTGAGCCGCGGCGCGGCGGAAGCGGTCTTTGTCGAGAAGGCCGCCCACGCCGCGGCCCTCATCCGCTCCAACCTCGATGAGCTGGGCGTCGCGCGGCAGCGTTTCCGGATCGTCAAGGGCGACGCCGCGCGCTGGCTGGGTGGGGACGGTACGGGCTCCTTCGGGCTGGTCTTCATCGACCCGCCCTACGGCAAGGACCTTTTTCTGCCGGCTCTGAGGCTGCTGCTTGACCGAAACGTCCTGGCGCGCGAAGGGCTGCTGTGCGCCGAGGTGGAGGCGGGGTTGGCCTTCGACGCCCCCCCGCACCCGGACCTGGCGCTCCTTCGCGACAAACTCTACGGACAGACAAGGATTTGCATATGGCGCAGAAATCAGAGCGCATCGCCGTCTACCCCGGCACCTTCGACCCCTTCCACAACGGACACCTGAGCCTGGTGCGCCGGGGCCTCGAGGTCTTCGACCGCATCATCGTGGCTGTGGCCAGGGACTCGGGCAAGAACCCGCTCTTCACCCTCGACGAACGCGTCGACATGATCCGCGAGGTCTTCCGCGGGCAGCTGCGCGTGGAGGTCGAGGCCTTTTCGGGCCTGCTGGTGGACTACGTGCCAGGCACGCAGGCCAACACCATCCTGCGCGGTCTGCGCGCCGTCTCGGACTTCGAGTACGAGTTCCAGATGGCCCTCATGAACCGCAAATTGAAGCCCAGCATCCACACCGTCTTCATGATGACGGACTACCGCTGGCTGTACATCAGCTCTTCCATCATCAAGGACGTGGCCAAGCTCGGCGGGGTCATCGAGGGGCTGGTGCCCGAGTCCATCCAGGCCCACATCGAGGCTCGGCTGGCCGAGACCCGTTCCGGCGCGGCCGTTCTGCCCGCCGGGGGGCCTGCCAAGGCATGAGCGTCACGAGTCTCGTCTGTCTGGTCGGGGCCACGGGCACGGGCAAGACCGCCGCGGCCCTGGCCCTGGCCGGGGCCCTGGGCGGCGGGGTGGTCAACTTCGACTCCCGCCAGGTCTACGCCGGCCTCGGCATCGTCACGGCCCAGCCCACGCCGCAGGAGCAGGCCGTCTGTCCCCACTCCCTCTACGGCTACCTGCCCGTGGACCGGCCCGTCCGGGCGGGCTCCTTCGCGGCCGAGATCCTGGCCCGGGCCGAGACCTACCGCAGCGAGGGCCTCGTGCCCATCCTCGTCGGCGGCACGGGCCTCTACCTGAAGAGCCTCGTCGACGGCCTGGCGCCCATCCCGGACGTCGACCCGCGCATCCGCGAGGAACTGGCGCGGGAGTGCGCGTCCGTCGGGTCGCCGGTCCTGTACGCCCGTCTGCGGGGCGTGGATCCGGACTACGCGTCCAAAATCCATCCCAACGACCCGCAGCGCATCTGCCGCGCCCTGGAGGTCTTCGCCGCCACGGGCCGGACCCTGACCTGGTGGCACGGCCAGACCCGCCGCCCGGAGGGGCTTCGCGCCCTCAAGATCGGCCTGCGCACGGACTTGGCGACGCTGACCCCGCGACTGGAGCGCCGCATCGGACTCATGCTCGAAGCCGGCGCCCTGGACGAGGTCCGTCTGGCCTACAAAGGCTGCCCGCACCGGGACGCCCCGGGGTTTTCGGGCATCGGCTGCCCCGAACTGCTGGCCGTGCTCCTGGACGGCCTGGATATGGCCCAGGCGCGGGCCGACTGGCTGCGCAGCACGCGGGCCTACGCCAAGCGCCAGCTGACCTGGTTCAACAAGGACGGGGACATCGCCTGGCACGACCCGGCGGATTTCGAGGGGATGACGGCCAGGGCCAGGGCGTTCCTGGAGTCCCCGGCGTAAGGGCCGGGTTGCGGCAGGTCGACCCTCGCGCTACAGATTTTCACGAAGGAGTGTATCCATGCAAGGACGCGTTTTCGGTGTGGTTGCGGCCCTGATGCTCTGGTCCACCCTGGTTCTGGCGGACCAGCGCGTGACGGTGCCGCTGGTTCAGGGCGAGGACAGGGCCTCGGCCGTGGGGCGCGGGTTCGACGAGGCCCTGGCCCTGGAAACTCAGACCATCGCTGGCCCGGCGCTGACGCCGGCGCGGCTCAAGGCCGTCATGGGCGTCCTGGCCAAAGAACGGGACACCCTGGTCCTGGGCTACAAGGAAGCGGTCGGTGACGTCGGCAACGCCACGGCCGGGGGCAACGCCACGGGCGAGACGTTGGCGCTCGACGTGCGGGTTCACGGCGCGGGCCTCAAGACCCGTTTGCGGGACATGGGCGTGCTCTCCACCCTGACGGGTCCGCTGCCGTACGTGCTCCGCCTGTCGGGCGTGGAGCCTTCGCGCACCAAGCGGCTTGGCGCCCTGCAGGAACTCTCGGGGCTCGCCCCGGTGGCCGCCGCCGATGAGGACGTGCCGGTTCTGACCCTGTCGCAGGGCCGGGACTGGAACGGTGTGCTGAGCCTCGGGGAGTGGAGTTCGACTCGCTCGGCCAAGACCCTGGACGAGGTCTGGCTGGCGGTGTGGAAGGACTATTTTTCCCGACCGGCGCAAGCCGGGGGGAGCGGGGCCGGGGTCGAGGTCCGCATCTCCGGCTGGCTTTCGAGCATGGGACCCATGGAGTTCGACCGTCTCATGGACGGCTGGAACGCGGAGATCGAGCGCAAGGCCCTGATCGGTGTGGAAATGGAAGGGCAGGGGCTGGCCGGCGTGTGGCGGATCACGACCGGGTCCAGGGACGCCCTGGTCCGGCGCCTGGAGGACGCGGCCAAGGCCCAGGGGCTGACGGTGCGGGTCAGGTAGGGGCTTTTGAAAACAAGAATCCCGGCCAAGGCCGGGATTCTTTCGATTTCAACCGTCTGAAATTCAGTCTTTCTTATCCGTTGTGTCCTTCGAGTCGGACTTGGGCGTCACGTCGATTTCTTCAGGCTCGCTGGTGGCCTTCTTGAAGTTCTTGATGGCCCGGCCCATACCTGAACCGATTTCAGGCAACTTGTTGGCCCCGAAAATGACCAGGACGATGACCAGAATGATGAGAAGCTCTGGGATGCCAATGCCGAACATGTATGCCTCCTCGGAAATGAATGCGCCTCATATACACATAGCCCTTCGGGCAGGTCAACAATTGGGTGACGAAGAAAAATCTTGGTTTCCGGATGGATGGAATGTATTCCCTAAATAGCCTGAGGTCATGCCCGCGGCATCCGGACGCCTTTGGAAGGGTGGTTGCGTGAGCCCGCCGCTTCCGCTGCCGGGCAAGGGCTGCCGCTTCTGGGCGGCGGGGCGCTGCCTCTACGAGGAGCGTCTCAACCCCGGCCTCCACACGGCTTTCGCCTGCGCCGCGCTGCAGGCCCTCGCGGACAGCTTCGACGCCTTCGTGGTCCGCGGCGAGAGCCTGGGCCTGTCTTCGGAGGAGGCCGGGCGAATCTGGGAGCGGCGCGTGGATGCGGCCTTGAACATTGGCCTCGACTGTGCAAATTTCGTCCCCCTGCCGGGCGAGGCCGGGGAGGTGCCCTGCGCGCACTTCCTGGACGGCGTCTGCCTGCTGCGCATGCCCTTATGCCCCGGGCGATGCCGCAGGTTCGTGCTGGCGGGTTCTGACGCGGATACGGTTTAAGGAGATCATATGACCGCAATGCTCGTGCATTTTCCCTGGATGCACCCGAGGCTGGGCCAGGGGCCCCTGCCCGAGGGGCTCGTCTTTTTCGACCCCGGCGTGGACATGGCCACGGACCGGCCGCGCTGGCGGCCCGAGGGCCTGCCCTGTTCGCCGGCCGAGGTGCGCGCGCTGCTGCGCAGCTACATGGAGTTCGGGGAGCGGTTTCCGCGCGCCTCGGACATGAAGGCCTACCAGGCCGCGGGACTGGACAATTTCTTCACGGGCACGAGCCTGGAATTCCGGTCGCAGCTCCTTGGCGGCGCCGAACCCGAGGCGGCCGACCCGCGCCGTCAGGCCCAGGTTCTGCTGGCCATGGCCCTCTCCCGCGAGGAGCAGTTCGTGGCCATGCGCGAGCAGGAAGGCCGGTTCGAGGCGGCCCGGGAAGGGTTCGCCGCGGTGCTGGGTCTCGACGATGAGGAGAGCTTCGCGGAACTCGGCGTGCCCGACGAGGTCATCTTCCCGCGGGCCGGCGCGGAGCTGCCCTGGAAATCCCTGCTGCCGTCCCTGCTGTGCTTCCTGCCCCGGGACGCGCGGCTGTACGTGACCGACGCCGACGTGCTGCGGGAGCTTGCGGCCCTGGATCTGGATTTTTCCCCTTGCGGTCAGGACGGCGCCCTGCTGTGCTGCCGGCTGGACGAGGACGGCCTGGAGCGGCTCTGCGGCGTCCGGGTCGAGCTGTCCGAACCCCTGACCATCGTGGCCCCGTCCCTGCAACCCTAACCAGCGAGACCTGAGTATGAGCAAAGAGCAACTCGGCAGACGCATCAAACGTTTCCGGGAAATGAACGAAATCAGCCTCGAAGATCTGGCTGCGCGCACCGGCCTGCAGCTTTCCTTTCTCAAATCCCTCGAAGAGGACTCGGTCTACCCGTCCCTGGGACCCCTGCTCAAGGTCGCCCGCGGCCTCGGCGTGCGCATGGGCACCTTCCTGGACGACGAACTCGGGCACGACCCCCTCATCGTGCGTCTGGGCGAACGTGAGGCGGGCCTGAACATGCTCGGCGGCAAGGACTGCCCCGTGGACATGAAGTTCTACTCCCTGGGCCGCGGCAAGACCGACCGGCACATGGAGCCCTTTTTCGTCGAGCTCATGCCGTCGGCCTGCGCCGAGCGCAAACTGTCGAGCCACGAGGGCGAGGAGTTCATCGTCGTGCACGACGGCGCCATCGAGGTCACCTACGGCCGCGAGGTGCTGACCCTGTCCAAGGGCGACTCCATCTATCTCAATTCCATCGTTCCGCATCATGTGGCCTGCAGCGGGGACTCCCCGGCCTCCATCTATGCGGTGCTCTACTTTCCGGAATAGTCCGGGATCATTCCAAGGGGGAGTCATGGACAAGCCAGCGTTGCGAGAAATTACCCTCGGGCAGATGCTCGACGAAGCCATCATGCAGCACCCGGACAACGAAGCCGTGGTCTACGTGGACCGCAATTTCCGCATGACCTACCGGGAGTTCGGCGAACTGGTCGACAACCTCGCCAAGGGCCTCATGGCCATGGGCGTGCAGAAGGGCGAGAAGGTCGCCATCTGGGCCACCAACGTGCCGTACTGGGTGGCCTTCCAGTTCGCCACGGCCAAGATCGGGGCCATCCTGCTGACGGTCAACACCTTCTACAAGAAGGCCGAGCTCGAATACCTGCTCAAGCAGTCCGAGTGCGAGAACCTGCTGCTCATCGATTCCTTCCGCGATACGGACTACGTGCAGACGGTCTACGAGCTGGTGCCCGAGCTCAAGACCCAGGAGCGGGGCTACCTGCGCAGCGAGAAGTTCCCGGACCTGAAGCGCGTCTTCTTCCTCGGGCAGGAGAAGCACCGCGGCATGTACTCCATGCCCGAGCTGCTGGCCCTGAGCCGCGTGACCGCCGAGGAGGACTACCGGGCCCGCCAGGCGTCCCTCGACGCGCACGACGTGGTCAACATGCAGTACACCTCGGGCACCACCGGGTTCCCCAAGGGCGTCATGCTGACCCACTACAACATCGGCAACAACGGCTTCTGGATCGGCGAGAACCAGAAGTTCACCCACAACGACCGGGTCTGCCTGCCCGTGCCCCTGTTCCACTGTTTCGGCTGCGTGCTGGGTGTCCTGGCGGCCATCAGCCACGCCGCCACCCTGGTCATCCTCGAAGGCTTCAGCCCCCTGCTGGTCCTGACGGCCGTGGAGGAGGAGAAGTGCACCGCCCTCTACGGCGTGCCGACCATGTTCATCGCCGTGCTCGAACACCGCTCCTTCTCCAGGTTCGACCTGTCGTCCCTGCGCACGGGCATCATGGCCGGTTCGCCCTGCCCGGTGCCTGTCATGGAGAAGGTCATGGACGTCATGAACATGAAGGAGATCACCATCTGCTACGGCCTGACCGAGACGTCCCCGGTCATGACCCAGACGCGGGTCAACGATTCGATGGAGCAGCGCACGCGCACCGTGGGCCGCGCCATGCCCGAGATCGAGGTGCGCGTGGTCGAGCCCGAGACGGGCGAGCCCGTGGCCCCCGGTGTGCAGGGGGAGGTCTGTTGCCGCGGCTACAACGTCATGAAGGGCTACTACAACAACCCCGACGCCACGGCCCAGGCCATCGACCCCGACGGCTGGATGCACTCGGGCGACCTGGGCGTCATGGACGAGGACGGGTACCTGAGCATCACCGGGCGCCTCAAGGACATGATCATCCGCGGCGGTGAGAACGTCTACCCGCGCGAGATCGAGGAGTTCCTGTACCGCATGGAGGGCATCAAGGACGTGCAGGTGGTCGGCGTGCCCAGCCGCAAGTACGGCGAGGAGGTCGGCGCCTTCGTCATCCTCAAGGAGGGCTTCGACTACGGGACCGAGGACATCCGCGACTTCTGCCGCGGGCAGATCTCCCGCTACAAGATTCCCAAGTACGTGGCCTTCCTCGACGAATACCCCATGACGGCCAGCGGCAAGATCCAGAAGTTCAAGCTGCGCGAGCTCGCCGGGCAGTATTTCCCTGAGGCCATGGGGTAGCCATGCCATCTCGTGCGGGCCGGCCCCGCCGTATCGACCTGGGGCTCGTCCGCGGCGTGGTCTTCGACTGCGACGGGGTCCTCTTCGACTCCCGCGACGTCAACCGCCACTACTACAACCACATCCTCCTGACCCTGGGCCTTGAGCCCATGAGCCCCGAGGATGAGGAGTACGCGTTCATGCACACCGTGGACGCGGCCATGGCCAGGATCATTCCCCCGGACCTCAGGACCAGAGCGGCCGCGGTCCAGGGGCACATGACCTACAACGACTTCATCGACCGCATGATCCCCGAGCCGGGGCTCTTCGAACTGGTGGAGGACCTGGCCCGGCGCGGGGTGCGCATGGCCGTCAACACCAACCGCAAGAACTCCATGGAGCTGGTCCTGGAACGCTTCGCCCTGACCGGCTACTTCGACCCGGTCATGACCGCGGCCAAGGTCGCCCGGCCCAAGCCGGACCCCGAGGGGCTGCGGCGCATCGTTGAAACCTGGGGAGTGGGCGAGGGGGCCATGGCCTACCTCGGGGACTCGTCCGTGGACCAGGAGACGACGGTGCGGGCGGGGGTGCCGTTCTGGGCCTACCGCAACCGGCAACTGGCCGCCCAACTCCATGTGGACAGTTTCCATGAACTGCGGCAATGGTTTGAAAGGGGATTTTTTGAGATAATCGATTAACGCTTGCGCGGCCATGGCGCACGGAGTATCCCGCCCCAGCGCCGCGCAGGAAGAATATATTCTTACGGAGGCTTCATGCCGGTTTTTTCGAGCCTGATCACGGCTGTATACTATGTGGTGGACAGCGTCCTGTCCCTGTATTTCTGGGTGGTCATCGCCGCGGTGGTCATGTCCTGGGTCAACCCCGACCCCTACAATCCCATCGTGCGCGGCATCCGGACCCTGACCGAGCCCGTGTTCTACCGGATCCGCAAGTGGATGCCGTTCACCTATTTCAGCGGCATCGACTTTTCGCCCTTCGTGGTCGTCCTGGCCATCAAGTTCATCCAGGTCTTCATGACGCGACTCCTGTCGCAGATGATGTTCTAGGGGGCGACGGTGGCGAAGGACCGCCCGGTCTGGGCCGGCCCGGCCAAGGACGGCGGGTGGCGGATCAGCCTCTGGGTGCAGCCCGGGGCGAAGAGGACGGAGCTGGCGGGCATGCACGGCGACCATCTCAAGATCCGCCTGCGCGCCCCGGCGGTTGACAACAAGGCCAACAACGCGTTGACAGTATTTGTGGCCGAGCTTTTCGGAATGAAGACCCAGCAGGTGGTCATCGAGTCCGGGCACGGGTCCCGGCACAAGAACCTGCTCCTGACGACCGAGGAAGAGCCCGACTGGGACGTCCTGTCCGGCCGGGCATGAGGATAACCATAACGCTAAGGAGACATCCTATGGAACAGCAAGACCTCGAACTGATTGCGGCCCACATGGGTCACGACGAGGAACTCAAGGCTCTGTGGGAGGAACATGTGGGCTACGAGAAGATCCTGGAGCGCTATTCGGGAAAGGCTGCGCTTTCTCCCGCGGAAGATCTCGAGGTGAAGGAGTACAAGAAGAAGAAGCTGGCCGGAAAGACCCGGATCCAGGCCCTGCTTGAAAAATACAGGAAACAGGAGGGATAGGAGCCATGGTGCTCACCGGTGCCCAGATTCTGATGGAGTGTCTGAAGCGGGAAGGGGTGGACCTCATCTTCGGTTTCCCCGGCGGCGCGGTCATCGACATCTACGATGAACTGCCCAAGCACCCGATCAGGCACATTCTCGTCCGGCACGAGCAGGCCGCGGTCCACGCCGCGGACGGCTACGCCCGGGCCTCGGGCAAGGTGGGCGTGTGTCTGGTCACGTCCGGCCCCGGTGCGACCAACACCGTGACCGGGATCGCCACGGCCTACATGGATTCCATTCCCCTCGTCGTCATCACGGGGCAGGTGCCCACGCACCTGATCGGCAACGACGCCTTTCAGGAAGCCGACATCGTGGGCATCACCCGGCCCTGCACCAAGCACAACTATCTGGTCAAGAACGTCGCCGATCTGGCGACGACCATAAAGCAGGCGTTTTACATCGCGCGGACGGGCAGGCCGGGGCCCGTCCTCATCGACCTCCCCAAAAACGTGGTCAACGCGGTCACGGAATTTTCCTACCCCGAGAGCATCAGCATCCGCAGCTACAACCCCAACGTGAACCCCAACCGCAAGCAGCTGCGCAAGGCCGCCGAGCTCATCGCCCTGAGCCGCCAGCCAGTCATCTATGCCGGCGGCGGCGTGGTCTCCTCGGACAGCGCGGCGGCGCTGACCAGGCTGGCGGACGAGTTTCACCTGCCCGTGACCACGACCCTCATGGGCCTGGGGGCCTATCCCGGCGACCGCCAGAACTGGCTCGGCATGCTCGGCATGCACGGCACCTACACGGCCAACATGGCCATCCACAGCTGCGACGTGCTCGTGTCCGTGGGCGCGCGCTTCGACGACCGCGTAACGGGCCGCGTCAACTCCTTCGCCTCGCGGGCCAAGATCATCCACATCGACATCGACCCCACTTCCATCAGCAAGAACGTGGTCGTGGACGTGCCCATAGTGGCCGACTGCAAGCAGGGGCTCGAAGGACTGCTCGAAGAGGTGGCCCGCATCAAAGATGTGGACTGGAAGGACAAGCACGCCGACTGGAATGCCTCCCTGGCCGAGATGAAGACCAAGCACCCCTTAGGTTACGCCAAGAACGGCGGGGCCATCAAGCCGCAGTGGGTGGTGGAGAAGATTTACGAGCTGTCCAAGGGCGAGGCAATCATCTCCACGGAGGTGGGGCAGAACCAGATGTGGGCTGCGCAGTTCTACACCTACAAGAAGCCCCGCACGCTCCTGACTTCCGGAGGTCTGGGGACCATGGGGTACGGTTTCCCGGCGGCCATCGGCGCGCAGTTCGCCTTCCCGGACAGGCTGGTCGTCGACATCGCCGGCGACGGGTCCATCCAGATGAACATCCAGGAACTGGCCACGGCCGTGAGCTACAACGTGCCCGTCAAGATCGTCATCCTCAACAACGGCTACCTGGGCATGGTCCGGCAGTGGCAGGAGCTCTTCTATCAGAAGAACTACTGTTCCACCTGCCTGCACGCCAACCCCGACTTCGTGGCCCTGGCCAAGGCTTACGGCGCAGCGGGGTATCTCGTCGACAAGCCCGAGGATCTGGAGGCGACCCTGGAGGCGGCCTTCGCCTATCCGGGACCGGTCATCGTCGACGTGCGCGTGGAGCCCGAGGAGAACGTCGCGCCCATGGTCCCGGCCGGCGCGGCCCTGTCCGAAATGCTGCTGGTTTAGGAGGCCGCCATGAGACATGTCCTTTCCATTCTCGTCGAGAACGAACCCGGAGTCCTGTCCCGCGTGGTCGGCCTGTTCAGCGGCCGCGGATTCAACATCGAGTCCCTGAACGTCGGCCCGACCCTGGACAACGGGATCTCCCACATCACCATCTGCACCAGCGGCGAAGAGCAGATCATCGAACAGATCATCAAGCAGCTGCACAAGCTCATCACGGTCATCAAGGTCGTGGACCTGACCCACCTGCAGGCCGTGGAGCGCGAGATCGTGCTGATGAAGGTCGGCGCCGAGGATGCCAAGCGGGCCGAGGTGCTCAGGATCGCGGATATTTTCAGATGCAAGGTCGTCGACGTCAGCCCGGACGAGCTGACGCTCGAAATCACCGGGGATCAGGGCAAGATCAAGGCCGTCGTGGCTCTGCTGCAGCGGTTCGGCGTGAAGGAGTTCATCCGCGCCGGCACCGTGGCCATGCGGCGCAGCATGCAGCTCGCCGACTGATCCATTTGGCAATGGGGCCCGACAGCGGGCATCACGAACCACGAGAGAAGGAGAAACCATGAAAGTTTACTACGACAAGGACGCCGATCTGAATATACTCAAGGACAAGGTCGTGGCCATCATCGGCTACGGCAGCCAGGGTCACGCCCATGCCCAGAACCTGCGCGACTCCGGCGTGCAGGTCATCATCGGCCAGCGTCCCGGCGGCCCCAACTGGCACCTGGCCCGCGAGCACGGCTTCGAGCCCGTCAGTGCGGCCGAGGCGGCCAAGAAGGCCGACATGATCCAGATCCTGGTCCAGGACCAGTACCAGCCCAAGGTCTTCCAGGAAGAGATCCTGCCCAACCTGACCGCCGGCAAGACCCTGGTCTTCGGCCACGGCTTCAACATCCACTACAACCAGATCGTCCCGCCCAAGGACGTCGATGTGGTCATGATCGCCCCCAAGGGACCCGGACACCTCGTGCGCCGCGAGTTCGAGAAGGGCGGCGGGGTGCCCTGCCTGGTGGCCGTGCACCAGGACGCCACGGGCCAGGCCCTGGCCAAGGCCCTGGCCTATGCGGCCGGCGTCGGCGGGACCCGTTCCGGCGTCCTTGAGACCACCTTCCGCGAAGAGACCGAGACGGACCTCTTCGGCGAGCAGGCCGTGCTGTGCGGCGGCGTGAGCGAGCTCATCCGCGCCGGTTTCGAGACCCTGGTCAAGGCCGGATACCAGCCCGAGATCGCCTTCTTCGAGTGCATGCACGAACTCAAGCTCATCGTGGACCTGCTCTACGAGGGCGGCTTCAAGAAGATGCACCACTCCATCAGCGACACCGCCGAGTACGGCGACTACGTGACCGGCCCGCGCGTCATCAACGACGAGTCCCGCAAGGCCATGCAGAAGGTCCTCGAAGAGATCCAGGACGGCACCTTCGCCCGCAACTGGATCCTGGAGAACAAGGCCGACCTGCCGTTCTTCCTGGCCCGCCGGCGTCAGAGCCACGAGCATCAGGTGGAGCAGGTCGGCGACAGCCTGCGCGGCATGATGGCCTGGCTGAAGAAATAACACCGCTTCCGGGCGGCCTTCTCCCGGGCCGCCCGGCAGCCGACCAACGGGTGAGCGAGACGCATGTCAACCCCTTTGACAGAGGAACAACTCCTGTCCAAGGCCTGGGGCCTCTTTGCCAAGGACGACTACGCGGGTGTGCTGAACATCTGCCGTAGCGGCTATGCCCAGGGCCTGCGGACCTACGACTTGGTCAGGCTCATGCTCGACAGCCTGAACAAGCTCGGCAAGGTCCAGGAGCAGGCCGAGGTCACCCTCAAGGTGCTGGGGGAGAACCAATACCCGCCCAAGGTCGCTGCCAAGCTCTACTTCCGCGCCGGCCTCATCTACCAGCATCAGGAAGACGTCGCCGAGGCGCGCCGCATCTTCGAGAAGGTCCGCATCCTCGATCCCGACTTCCCGGGCATCGAGCAGCGCATCAAGGCCCTCACGCCGCGGCCCGTGGCGTCGAGCAGCAGCCGCTATTCCTTCCTGCTCGACAAGGGCGTCATCACCGCCGAGCAGCTCTCCAAGGTTCTTTCCGTCGACAGCAAGGACCCTGACGGCGTCCTGCTCAAGGAATACAAGATCGCCAAGAAGGACCTGGGCGAGAGCCTGGCCCGCTTCTACGGCACGGAGTTCGTGCCGTTCTCCGCGTCCAAGGAGCCGCCCTTCGAGCTGTTCGAGAAGCGCCGGCTGGACCCCGATTTTCTCAAGCGCTACGGCTGGATTCCGTTTTCCCAGGAAGGCAACACCATCACGGTGCTCATGACCAACCCCTTCGACCTGGGGCGCCTGGACGAGATCCGCTTCATCTACGGCACGTCGAACGTGCAGGCCAAGGTCACCCTGGCCTCGGACATCGAGCAGTACATCGAGCATTTCTACAAGCAGTTCGGGGCCGGCGAGGACCTGGCCGCGGCCTTTGACGAGGACGTCGAAGCCGGCGACGTGGTGTCTGCCGCCGATGAAGGCGACGCGGAACTGAGCGACACGGACAGCGAGGTCGTGCGCATGGTCAACGCCCTGCTGGTCGAGGCCTGGCGCAAGAACGTCTCGGACATCCACATCGAGCCCAACCCGTACTCGAAATTTTGCATGTTCCGCTTTCGTCTGGACGGCACGTGCTACGAGTTCCGCAAGGTGCGCCTGCCCCTGGCCCGGCCCATCGTCTCGCGCCTGAAGATCATGGCCAGCCTGGACATCGCCGAGCGCCGCCTGCCCCAGGACGGCAAGATCAAGATCAAGCTCCCGGACCGCAACAAGGTCGTCGAATACCGCATGGCCACCATTCCCACCCTGGAGGGCATGGAGGACGTGGTCCTGCGCGTCCTGGCCTCGGGCAAGCCCCTGCCCCTCGACAAGCTGGGCCTGCTGCCCCGGAACAAGGCCGCCTTCGAGAAGCTCATCTACAAGCCCTACGGACTGATCCTCGTGGTCGGGCCCACGGGCTCCGGCAAGACCACGACCCTGCACTCGGCCGTGAGCTACATCAACACGCCCGAGCGCAAGATCTGGACGGCCGAGGACCCGGTGGAAATCACCCAGGAGGGCCTGCGGCAGGTGCAGGTCAACCCCAAGATCGGTCTGACCTTCGCCTCGGCCCTGCGCTCCTTCCTGCGCGCGGACCCCGACGTGATCATGATCGGCGAGATGCGCGACAAGGAGACGGCGCACATCGGCGTCGAGTCGTCCCTCACGGGCCACCTCGTGTTTTCGACCCTGCACACCAACTCCGCCCCCGAGACCGTGACGCGCCTTCTCGACATGGACCTCGACCCGTTCAACTTCGCCGACTCGCTGCTGTGCGTTCTGGCCCAGCGTCTGGTCAAGACCCTGTGCCCCAACTGCAAGAAACCCTATACGCCGCAGCAGCAGGAACTCGACGAGATGGCCATGGAATTCGGCCCAGGCTGGGAGATCCATGCCAAGGAGTTTCTGGAAGGCTCGCGGACCCTCTACCAGAAGGTCGGCTGCGCCCAGTGCGTTGGCGGCTACAAGGGCCGGCTCGGCATCCACGAACTCATGGCCAATTCCTCGGGCATCAAGCAGCAGATCAAGCATCGCAAGCCCACCGAGGAGATCCGCGCCCAGGCCGTGGTCGAGGGGATGCTCAGCCTCAAGCAGGACGGTATGCTCAAGGTCCTGGACGGCCACACGGACATGGACCAGGTCCGGGCCGTGAGCGGGTAGCCATGATTCTCTCCTCCAGTCAGCTCCGGGCCCTCAAGGAGCGCAACGACGAAGAGCTGCGTAAGGGCAAGCACGGCAAATACGGATACCCTGCCCACACCATCCAGGACCTGCTGCAGACCATCGAAGCCGTGAAGAAGGAAAAGAAGAAATGGAAGCAGCTGGCCCAGGACAGGGGCAAGGCGCTGCAGGAGATCTTCGCCACGGCCGCCAGGGCCGTGCCCGCGTCTTCCGAGGCCGAGAACGACCTGTAGTTCCCTCTTCCCCGGCTTTTCTCAGTAATCGTGCTTCCAGTTGATTCCGGCGCCCTGCCGGGAGTCCGTCCCGACCTCGGTCTCGACGCTGATCTTCGGCGTCAGCTGTACCTCGACCTTGGTCCGGTCCTGGCCGGACACGCTGCGCTGCGTCCGGATGTAGTATTTCCCGCCGACGTACCCGCCGACCCCTACGGATGTTTCGTCCTCCTCGTCCTTGCGCACATCGACCTCCTGCAGCCCCAGACGGGACTTGACGGCCCCGAGCACGTCCAGGCCGGTGCCGACGCCCGTCATCTCGGCCGCAGCCTGGGCCAGGGCCACGGCCTGCAGGGGCGAGATCTCGCGCATGGAGCGGCCGAAAAGGATCATGGCCAGGAGTTCGTCCTGGGGCAGGGCCGGGATGGAGGTCAGGTTCAGGCGGAAATTCCTGGCCGGTCCGTTCAGATGGACCTGCACGACCGTATCCAGGACGCGGGTTTCGCCGAGCATGTCCAGGAAGGGGTTGGGCGGGCTCTCCCCGGCCATGAGCAGGGAGCCCTTGGTCAGGTCGAAGGTGCGGTCGAGGAAGTCGAAGGTGCCGCGCAGGAGGTTCATCTCCCCGCTCAAGGCGGGACGGGCGTGGTGTCCGCCGATGTGTAGCCGGCCGCCCCATTCCGAATCCAGGCCGCGTCCCTTGACCGTGAGTCTGGCGGGAATGTCCACGTTCAGGTCCATCCCGATCAGGAAGCGTGGCTCGACAACGGGTGTGTGGTTCCCCGTGGCACCTGTATTGATTTCGCGGATGTCGATGTGCGGCGCTTCCTTGGCCGTGGACTTGGGCAGGGCGATGGTGGCGGGGTCCAGGGTCAGGTCGCCTGACAGGGCGGCCGCGTCCAGGTCGCCGCTGAAGCGGAAGGGGCCTGCGGCCGCACCCTGGATCAGATCCAGCCGCAGCAGGCGGAAGGCCTTGAGATCCACGTCGAAGGCATAGGTCAGGGCGCCCAGGTCCACCATGCCGCGTCCGGCGGCTTTGCCCGTCCCGCCGTCGGTGGCCGTGGCGTTCAGCTCGATGGCAGTTCCCGTGGCCAGGGCATCCACGTCGGCGGACTCCACGGCCGTGCCGCTGCGGAAGTTCTCGTAGCGGCCGCCGCGGACCTTGGCCGCGCCGGTCAGGGCTGGGTTCGACCAAGTCCCGCCGACCCGCAGGTCGAGTTCGCATTTGCCTGCCACGGCCTGGTCGTCCAGGCGCAGGAGGGTGGGCAGGATGCCGAGTTCGGCGTATCCGCCGATCCGGCCCGAGAGGGGGGCGTCGGGGCGCACGTCGATGGATGTCAGTTCGGCTCGGATGGGGCAGGCCAGTTCCGCGTCCAGGGCGATTCCGCTGGCCGAAGCGATGGAGGCCCGCGCTTCCACCCGGTCGCCTCCGAGGCGTGCCTGCGCTGTTGCTCCGAGATCCTGCAGGTTGCCGATTCCGCCGCCTCTGACGCGGATTTCGCGGGCCTCCATGTCCAGCACCGCATCGGGATTCAGCGGAGAACCCTGGACATGCAGCCGTGCGTTGACGAGGGCCCCGGGCATGCCCGGAAAGGCGGTGCGGAGCATGGCCGGGTCCAGGTCCCGCAGCTCGGCCGAAATGTCGGTCCCGTCGGGTGCGACGGCTCCCCGGCTGGTCAGCCTGGCGCGGCCGAAACTCAGGACCGCCTCCCGCCACTCGGTCCGGCCGGCGTCCCAGGTCACGTCGAGCGGGGATTCGAGACGCACCCGTTCGCGCAGAAGGGTGCCCTGCAGGCTGTCGATCCGCAGCCGAGCCGGGGATGGCGAAAGGAACCCTTTGGCCTCGATGTCGGTGTGGGCCGAGGCGCGGCTCAGACCCAGGTCGAAGGCCAGCCCCCGGTCTGCGCCCCGCACCCCTGCGGTGATCCGGTCCGCCCTGAGCGCGCCCGTGTCCACCGCGTCGAGGGAGACCCGCATGTCCGTCCCGCGCAGCGGGTCAGGCCAGACCGAGAATCCGTCTATCGACGCCCGGCCGATGTCCAGGCCCATGAGACCGATGCCACGGCCGCGGCCCTCGACCCGGACATGCTGTGCGCCCTTGCCTCTGGTCAGTTCGGCATGGGCGGCGAGTGTCCCCCGCAGGTCCTGGCCCAGGATCAGCCCCGGGACGCCAAGGTCCTCGCTTGAAACGTCCACGGTTCCGGCAAAAAGCAGGGTGGCCGGGTCGAGGTCGCCTGTGGCCTGGATTTTCGTGCCCGGCGCTTCAAGCAGGAAATGGGAGACGCGCACGTCCCGGCCGGTCGGCACGGCCTCGATGTGCAGGCTTGCGGGCTGGCCGGCCGCTTGCGCTGCGGCCGTGAGGCTCACGGCCGGGAGCTTCGGGAGATTCTGCAATGTCGCGCTGGCCCGCAGTCCGTTCAGTTCAAGCCCCGAGGCCGCGAGGGCGCCGCTTTGCGCCGTCAGCTTCAGGGCGAAAGAGGCCGGCGCGCCTTCGGCCGTCCCGCGCACGGATGCGCCGTTCGGCAGGCTCAGGCCCGCCCGGCGCAGGGCGGGCAGGGTGGCGTCAAACTCGGTCCGGAAGCGCGACGAGGCCGGGTCGAGTTCTCCGTTCATGGTGACCTGGGTGCGTGCGCGCAGCGTGGCTTCACGGATCAGGACGCGCTCGGCTCCGGCTTCGAAGACGGCCTGGAGGCGGCCGTCGCGGCCCAGCAGCTCTTCGATGTCCCGGGGAAGCCCCGCGATGTCTGTCGCGTTCACGGCCAACTCCCCGGACAGGCTGCGTGCGTCGGGCGCCACAGCGCCCTTGAGGGCCGAAACGAAGGACCCAGAAAGGCCGGGTGTCCCGATGCACAGGGGGATGTCCCGCATGTCGATCCTGGCCGCGATGTTCATGTCCCGGCCGACCCGGCCGTTGAGGTCGCCGGATATTTTTTCCGAGGTCAGGTGAAGCCCGTCGATGGAGATGGTCGTGAAATCGCCGCCCAGCGTGGCGGTGGCGTTCCACGTGCGCATGCCTTCGGGCAGGCCGGGGGCCATGGCGCGCATTTCCCCCCGCCCCTGCCAGCGGTTCAGCCCCGTCGGCATTTCCAGGACGAGGTCCGCCGCCGCTTCGGACAGGGCCTGGCCGGAGAAGTTCCAGGCCGCAAGGCTGGCCTGCACGCTGGCATGCAGGCCGTCGCCGTCCAGCCGCAGGGCGGCCAGCGCCGACGCCGCGCCGGGACTGACGGCGGGCGGCGTGACGGCGCCCAGGTCCTTTGCCCGCCCTTCGAGCCGGGCGTCGAGCGTGCCCGACCCGCTGTCCCAGGTGGCGTTGCCCCCGATGTCCGCGATGCGGTTGCGCACGTCGAAGCGGGTCAGGTGCAGGATCGGATCCCGCCACGAGCCGCTGGCGGCGATGTCGGCCTCCTCGGGCGGCAGCCCCGACCACCCGGTCCAGGCGGGCCCGGGCGTGAAGCCGGCCTGCAGAGCCACCCGCGGTCCATCATCAAGGTCCAGGGTGGCGTTGCCGGAGAGCTTCAGGACATCGGACAGCCGGGCCTCCAGGGTCAGCGGACAGTCGCGGAACGGTCCGCTTCCGGATACGGCCAGGGAAATGCCTTCGGTCCCGTTCACATGGGAAAGGGAATGCAGCAGGCCCCCCGGTGCCTCCCGCAGGTCCAGGCGTACGTCCATCTCGCGCCTGGCGAAATGGGCCCGCCCCTCCAGGTCGAGGGCGTCCCCGTCGCGGTCCAGCCGCGTCAGCTGCAGGCTGGCCCGGGCTTCCCGCGCGTCAAGCGCGACCGCGCCGTGGAGGGAGAGGAGCGCCGCGTGCCCGGCCACCGCCTGTCCGACCCGGATCGTGCCGGCATCAATGCTGCGGATGCGAAGCCCCGACAAGCCCGCGCCGCCCGAGGATTCCCCGGCGGCCGGGAGGCGTTCCAGGGCGAGGGTCCCCACGCCCAGATGGTTCAGGGTGACGCGGCCGAGGAACAGCTCCCCCAGGACCGGGCGGATGGTGATGTCCTCCGCGAACAGCCATGGCCCAGCGGCGTCGCTGACGGTCAGTTCTTCGAGTTTCCACTGTGCCCCGATGCGCAGGCCCCGCATTTCGAGACGGAAATGCGGCCCGGCCGCCAGGCCGCCGATGGCGTCCAGGAGTGCCTGCCTGCCGCGTTCGGTGCCCAGGGTGACGGCCGCGAACATGGTAGCCGCAACGACGACGGTGGCCAGGGCGAGAAGGAGACGCCTGCGTATGGGCTGTGCAAGCGCCGCCATCAGAAGGCCTGTCCCAGGCTGATGTAGAGTTGGAATGGGTCGTCGATGCCGTCCCGGCGGTCCAGGGGCACCGCCACGTCCAGGCGGATGGGGCCGATGGGGGTGTAGTAGCGCAGTCCCGCGCCCGTGCCCCAGAAATATGCCTCCTTCTCGGCCGGACTGCGCCCGGAGAACGCGCCACCGCCGTCGCCGAAGATGACGAACCCGTACTCCCTGTTGATGCGCCAGCGCAGTTCCGCGGAGAAATCCACGGCGCTCACCCCGCCCAGGGGCTCGTCGTCCTCGTCGAGCTGGCCTGCGTACTGGTAGGCGTACCCGCGGATGGACCCGCCGCCGCCGGCGTAGAGGAGCATGTCCTCGGGAATGCTCTCGCGGCTGGCGCCGGCCAGGAGGCTGTAGCGGCCGCGGGTGGCCAGGACGAGGGACTTGTCCCTGGTCAGGGGCAGGTAGTGGCGGCCCGAGACGTCCCAGAAGACGAAGGACGTCCCACTCTGATCAATGCTGGCGAACGGTTCCATGCGAGCGGCCAGGGTCAGCCCCGTGGTGGGCTCCAGCGGGTTGTCGGCGCTTGAGAACTCCGCGATGAGCGGCGTCGAGATGAGGTTGAAGGTGCGCACTTCGTCGTTGTCCACGCGCGAGAGACGGTAGCCGAGGCCGCAGCCGACCTCGAGCTCCGAAAGGGGGCGCCGGACCATGGCGGACAGGATGAGGTTGGTGGCGTCGTAGACGTCGGTCTGTTCGCTCTTGTACCTGGCCGTCAGGCCCAGGCTCTGGCGGGGCTGGCCCATGTTGGGCAGGATCAGTTCCGAGCCGGCCTGCTGCAGCTTTTCCGAGACGGACGAGTCCAGACGCAGCTCCTGGCCAGCGCCGAAGATGTTGCGGTGCGTCCATCCCAGCCCGGCTCCGAGGCCCAGGTCGGAATAGTGCCACAGGCCCGCGCGGACGGTGCGCGGCGGGGCTTCGAGCAGGGACACGCGCATGGTCACGCTGTCTGCGCCCGGCTGATGGGCCGGGACGATGCGGACCGAGCGGAAGAGCCCCGTGCGGATGAGGTTTTCCCTCGTCTTGTCCACCAGCCGTCGGTCATAGGGGGCGCCTGCGCTCCATGCCAGTTCCGGGGCGACGAAGGCTTCGGAGATGGTCTCCAACCCTGAAAATTCGGTCTCGCCGAACGTCGCGGCCCGGCCGGGATCGACGACGTACGTGACGTGCACTTCCCGGGTGGAGTGGTCGGCCGCCACATCGCGCGAAATCAGGGCCGGAGAGGGGTGGCCGTATTCCTTGAGGCGTTCGAGAAGGGCGGTCTCCACATCGAGGACCGTACCGGAGGAGTAGCCGGAGCCGGTCTGGATGCCCATGAGCGTGTCGCTCATGAGGCTGGCCGCAGCGGGGTCTGCGGGCCGCAGGATCAGTTCTGGCCTGGCGAAGACGAAGCGGGAGCCGGGGTCGATGCGGAAGCGCACCGCCGCAGGACGTGCCTGGGTGTCGAGTTCGCCCTCGATGGAGGCCTGGAAATACCCCCTGGAGTCGAGGGCGCGGGCAAAGGACTCGACATCGCCGCGCATGCGCTTGCGCAGCAGGCCGGGGGAGTCCGGCGGATTCTCCCGCAGCCCCACGCAGTCCGAGACCGAGGCCAGCAGAGGGGTGAGGTCTTCGGGCAGCGGCGGGATGTCCACCGTGTACTCCATGGGCGCCGCGACACCGGGCCGCGGGCCGAGACAGACCGCAACGGCAAGGCAGAGCGCGAGGAGAAACCGGACCTGCGATGCGGGCATTCGGGCTTCCTAGGGTCGGGTTGGCGGTGCGTCCGGGCCGGGGAGCCAGGATCGGACGAAACGGTCGACGTCGAATTTCCGGCGTGCGCCGGCCATATTCATGTACCTGATCTTGCCGAAAACCGGCCGTTCGGTCCAGCCGCGGTCGTGCACGCCGCCGATGGACCAGGCGATGCCCGTGTACCCGTTGCTGTCGCGGCCGTCGAGGCTGTAGCGGTCGTTGAGGAGGATGGCCGCGCGCATGGCGTCCTCGGCCGACGGCGACCACTCCAGGATCTTCTTGGCCCAGTACATGCGCAGGTACCCGTGCATCTTGCCGCAGCGGACCATCTGGGTCTGAGCCGCGTTCCACAGGGGGTCGTGGGTGCGGGCCCCTTCGAGTTCCTCCGGGGAATAGATTGCCGGCCGCGGGTCCTTGCGGTGCCGGCGCAGGGTTTCCCGGGCCCAGGCCGGGAAGCCGGATTCACGGTCGTAGTCTGGGGTGTGGAGGCAGAAGTTGTCGGAAAGCTCGCGGCGGACGATTAGTTCCTCCAGAAACGAGTCCACGTGCTCGCCGGACAGCTTGCGGGCCATGATTTCGAGCGCCACGCGCTGGGCCGAGATCATGCCGAAGTGCAGATGCGCCGAAAGGTTGGAGCAGACGTCGCGGTTGGGGCGGCAGGGCGGGGAAGTTGTCCAGGAATTCGTGCAGCTGCCGCCGGATTCTGGGCCGGATCGTCTTGGCCATGTACTCGCGGCGGTCCGTGGCCTCACGTGCCGGGACGATGTTGCGGGAGTCCACTTCCCAGACCGGCTGGGCGCTTGCGTCCAGCAGATCCCGGGCCCAGTCTCTCTTGGCCCGCAGGGGGTCGAAGTCCGTGACGACGAGGGCCGCGTCGTGGGCGCGGGCGAAGGCGGCGACCTCCCTGCCGGGCTCCCCGCGCAGCGCGAAGAGGGGGATGCCCTCCCGGCGCAGGGCCGCGTCGGTTTCCTCCAGGCCCTGCAGAAGGAAGTCGAAGTGCGCGGTCGTGGCGGCGCCAAAGGACGGCGCCAGGCAGAAGACGACGGCCACGGGCCGGCCCAGGCGCAGGGCTTCGAGCCTGGCGCAGGTCAGGCCCCAGTTGTCGGCCGCGCGGAAGTCGCGGTGCATCCAGTACACCACCGGCCCCCTCCCTTCCGGGGCAGCCCTGAGAACGTGCGTGCGTCGCGGGTTCATGCTCGTGTCTCCTGCTGCGTGCAGCCCGTCCCCGCGTCGTCCGCGCGGTGGCGTCCGCGCAGCTGGCCGCAGGCGGCCATGATGTCAGGGCCGTGGCTGCGCCGCACGAAGGCGGTGCGGCCCAGGGCCTTGAGGGCGGCCGCGAAGCCTTCGGTTCGTTCCCGGTCCGGCGCCCGGTGGGGGGCGCCGGGTACGGGGTTGCACGGGATGAGGTTGATCTTGGCGCGCATGTCCCCGAGGAGTTCATGGAGCTGGCGCGCGTGCCGGTCGGCGTCGTTGGCGTCGCGGATGAGGATGTATTCGACCGTCATGCGCTCCCGCCCGGGCAGGGGATAGCGCAGCATGGCCGGCATGAGCTCCCGCAGGGGCCAGGCCCGGGCCCCGGGCATGAGCCTGTCTCGCAGATCCTGAGTCGGGGCGTGCAGGGAGACGGCGGGCAGGGCCAGCCGCAGGCGCCCGAGTTCGTCGAGGCGTTCCGGGATGCCGACTGTCGATACCAGAATCTTCCTCCAGGAAAGATGAGGCCCGCTGGCCCGCGCGAGGTTTTCCAGGCAGCCGCGCAGGGCCGTGAAATTGAGCAGGGGTTCGCCCATGCCCATGAACACGGCCCGCTCGGGCAACCGGCCCGTGGCGGCGCGGAGTTCCTCGCCGGCGGTCGCGATCTGGGCCAGGAGTTCGCCTGCGGTCAGGTTGCGGACGAAGCCGGAACCGCCCGTGCGGCAAAAGGTGCAGCCCACGGGGCAGCCGACCTGCGTGGAGAGGCAGACGGTGTGCGACTTGGGCATGTCCATGATGACGGTCTCGACGGACTGCCCGTCGGCGAGTTCCAGGAGCAGCTTGCGGGTGCCGTCGGCGCCGGCCTGCCGGTCGCGCACGGGCAGCAGGTTTTGTGGCGGCCACAACCCTGGCGCGCGATCATGCTTCGGAAGGTGAGTCTGCAATGGGCGGGCGCTTGGCATCATCAATACTTGTCCAGTTGTCCGGAGGTGTCAACCGGATGCCCGGATGCGCCCGTTTCGTCTTTCTACGCATAAGACAACGTATCAACTCGCAAGAGATATGCATGCTCTTGCATGACGTGTTGAAGAGAATTCATGATATGGATTGCTTTATTGATAAAGATTGATAATGATATCTCGCATATCCGACGACAATGGGAGGATGGATGGCCGCAAGCGTCGCGGGTGAGGTCATCGACAGCGCGACGGACCGGGTAAGGCTGCATCATGCATGGCGGGCGCCGGACTCCGGCGCACCCGTACCGGGAGAGCCCCATTTTCCCTTGAAACATGCGGCAGTGCGTGACATCAACGGCACTATCCGACGAGATGGACCCGGCGGCCGTTCGTGACGGCGCTGCGGAAACTGTGCGAGGCCAGCGGCGACGACGCCTGATGGCGGCATGTCCCGGCGTTTTCCCGACCTGCACACTTCAACACGAGACAGCACATAATGAATGAAAGCAAATCATCGGATGTCGAAGTTTTCGTGCACAGGAAACTCGTCGTTTCCTTCCGCTGTCCGTCCTGCAATCTGGAAAAATCCATCAACGTCGAAAAGATCAAGGACGTCTCCCATTGGAAAGTGAACGCAACGTGCCGTCGTTGTGCGCACAAGTTCAAGGTGTCTTTCAATTTTCGCAAATACTATCGCATGGAAACGTCCCTGCACGGGCTCCTGTACGCGTCGTTCGAGACGCTTGAGCCTTTGGGGGATGTGCACGTTACCGATCTGTCGCTGACCGGGATCGGCTTCGAATCCGAGAGGTGTGCGCTCGGCGTGGGCGATATCGTGGTCGTACGTTTCCTGCTGGACGACGAGGACCAGTCCCCCCTGGAAAAGGAAATCGAGATCACCTCCGTCCGGGGCTTCAAGGTTGGTGCCGTTTTCCGGGACACGAGCGGCTTCGATACGGTGCTGGGCAGATACATTCTCCCCTGACGGGGTGCACGTATATGGCGATGCGAGAAAGGAGCTCTTTCGATGACTGAAGTGGAGGGCGCGCGTTCCGCGGGCAAAACATGGTGTGTGGTGCTTGTCCTGGTGGCGCTGATCGGCGTCGGTTTCGCCGTGGCGCTGGCCGTCTGGCCCGATCTGCTGTCCCTGGGATCCGGGCGCATCGTCGGGCAGGTGTCCATCGCTCCGCAGGAGGCGGCCCAGGCCGGCGGACAGTGGCGGGTGGTCAGCCAGTGGCAGGCCGCGGGTGAAATGCAGGACGCCGGGAACATCTATCTCGTGGAGTTCAAGGCCATTCCGGGCTGGGAAGCCCCGGCGCCCGTCGTACTGAAGAAGGGCGAAGCCGGAGGGCGCGTCGAAGGCGTGTACATCCCGGCCCCCTTTGCGGAGCAGACCATCCTGACCTGCACCGGTGCGAGCACCCTGGCGGGGAGGCTCGCGCCCGAACTCGCGCAGCTCTATCTCAGACAGTCTGGCGCCGATGAGGTCAAGGTCGTCCCGGGAGCGGGGGCGGACGAATTTTCGGTGCAGGGAATTTTCTTTGCCGCCAAGGAGATCCGCAAGATCGAGATCCAGGGGCGCGGCACGCAGTTCGGCTTCATGGCCCTCAAGGACGGGCAGTGCGACGTGGCCCTGGCCGCGCACAAGCTCTCGCCGGTCGACGCCAGGTCCATGGGCGCCGACGCCATCACCGGCGAGAGCGAGCACCGGCTCGGCATGGACGCTGTGTCCGTGGTCGTGCACAGGGACAACCCGGTCAAGGCCCTGACTCTGGAACAGGTGGGGAAGATTTTCGCCGGCGAGATCACCAACTGGGAGCAGGTCGGCGGGCCGTCGGCGAAGATCAACGTCTTCGCCCTCAAGGACACCTTCGCCACGCGCGGCTTCTTCGAGAGCGTCTTCCTTGGCTCGCGGCCGATTTCGCCTGATGCGCGGGAAGTCGATGTGCAGTCCCAACTGCCCGAGTTCGTGGCCCGCGATCTCTGGGGCATCGGCTTCTGCAGCATCACCCTGGCCGGCCCGTGCCGCGAGATGCCCCTCAAGGCCAACGCCGATTCCGAGGCAGTTCTTCCCGGCCCCGAAAGCATTCGCGCCCTGACCTACCCGGCCAGCCGGAGCATGTATCTCTATGTCCGGGGCGATTCGAAGAACGTCTACGCCCAGGAGTTCGTCAAACTGTGCCTGTCCGGCGCCGGACAGGGACTCGTCGGGAAATTCGGTTTCGTGACCCTTGGCGAACTTGCGGGCTCCGCCGCGGCCGAAACGCACGTTTCGGGGGCGCAGCAGGCCGCGTCGAACCTTCCGTCGATCTTCCGCCCCGGAGCGCCGTCGGTCCTCAAGGCCCCGGCCATCAGCGGACCCCTGCCGAGGCTGGTGCAGTTCGACGGGGAAGTCGTGCCCAACGAGGCCCGCAAGGCCGTCCTGCAGGAATATCTGGACGGGGTGTACGGCGCCGAGCGGCTGCCCATCGTGTTCCGCTTCCAGTCCTCGAGCCTGGAGCCTGACGCGCAGGCCATGCAGGACATCGGCCGTGTCGCGGCCCTGATGAAGGAGCCGGCCAATGCGGCCAAGGCCGTCATCCTCGTCGGATTTTCCGATTCCGTCGGCGAGTACGCCTCCAATCTGGCCGTGGCCGTCAAGCGCGCCGAGGTGGTCGCCGACAAGCTCCGGGCCAAGGGGCTGCGCAACATCACCGTACTGGCCGCAGGCGAGGAGGAAGCAGTGGAACCCAATGAATCCCGCATCGGCCGGGAAAGAAACCGCCGTGTCGAGATATGGCTGAAATAGCGAACACCCCCCCCGAAACCGGCGAGCCCGCCCCGAAGGCCGCCGTGCAGCGAATCCTCGTCATCGACGACGACAAGCTCATGTGTCTGGCCCTGGCCAGGATTCTTGTCTCCGCCGGGTACGAGGTGGTCCAGGCCTACAACGGCGAGGAAGGGCTGCAGAAGTACCGCAGCGGGAAATTCGACCTGGTCATCACGGACCTCATCATGCCGGACAAGGAAGGCATCCAGATCATCCGGGAGCTGCGCAAGGAAGACAGCGCCATACGCATCATCGCCATGTCCGCCGGAGGACGCGGCGGTGCGACGGATTACCTGAAGTGGGCCAGGCTCATGGGCGCCAAGCAGTGCCTGAGCAAGCCCATCAGGCGCGAGGAACTCCTCGTCGCCGTCTCCTCCGTGCTGACGACGCCGTGACGGGCGCGCCCCATACGACCACATGAACCTTTGCCCCTGCCGCATGCGGCAGACCGCGCGAGTCGCATATGGAAAAAAAGACGTCTCTCTTCAATCTGCTCCAGTTCAAGATCCACCTCGGCGTGCAGTTCATCCTGGCTGCATGCTTCTTCGGGCTGGGATATTTCATCTACGTCACCCAGCTGGACTTTCTGGTCAGCGACATCCGCAGGCAGGGCGAGGAGCAGGCCGAGATGGTCGCCTCGGCGAGCGTGACGGCCATCCAGCGTCAGAGCGTCTTCCTGCTGGAGGAGCTGGCCGCCAAGGCGGAGTATTCGCCGCGGGTCGCCTACTGCCAGATCGTCGACGTGGTGGGTAAATCGTTCCTGACGGGGCAGGTCAGGACAGGGCTGACCCGTGACGACCTCATCAGCGCCTACACGCCCAAGGACGTCATCATGGTCACGCGCGACGTCCTCTCGGACGGCAAGCGCATCGGCCAGGTCAAGCTCGGCATGTTCATCGACAAGGCCCGCAAGGAGGTCCAGCGCACCGCCCTGCAGCTCGTGGCAGCCTTCGCCGCGGTACTGAGCGTCATCGCCATCTTCATCTACGTTTTCCTGAACCGGGTTCTCATCAGTCCCGTCGTCAACCTCTCCTCCCTGACCAAGAGCCTCGCCCGGGGGCAGTTCGTGACCACGGACCTGGACCAGCGCCAGGACGAGATCGGCGTCCTGGCCGAGGGCTTCAACATCATGAGCCGCAACCTCAAGGAGGTCTACGAGGACCTGGAGAAGAAGGTCGACGAGCGGACCCAGGACCTGAACAACGCCTACCACGAGCTGCAGGCCATCTTCGACAACTCCCTGGTGGGCATCGCGGTCTTCTCCTCGGACCACAAGGTCATCCGGGCCAACAGCCGCTTCGCCGCCATCTTCGGCTACTCCATCGAGGAAATGCCGCTGGTCGGCCCGGAGCGCTTCCACATCTCGTCCCGGAACCACGAGGATTTCGTGAACAGGTTCTACGGGCGTCTGGCGGAACGAGAGATCGCCCAGATGGAGTATCAGTTCCGGCGCAAGAACGGCGCCGTGTTCTGGAGCCAGGTCTCGGCCAAGGCCATCGACCCCAAGGACCTGTCCCGCGGCGTGATCCTGGTCATCGAGGACATCTCCGACCGCAAGAAGGCCAGCGAGCTGCTGCGCCAGCACGCCGAGGACCTGCGCCAGGCCAAGGAGGAGGCCGACAACGCCACGCGCTCCAAGAGCGAGTTCCTGGCCAGGATGAGCCACGAGATCCGCACGCCCATGAACGCCATCCTGGGCATGGCCGAAATGCTGCAGGAGACGAGCCTCAACGACGAGCAGCGCGAGTACGTCAAGACCTTCAGCTCGGCGGGCGAACTGCTGCTCGGGATCATCAACGACATTCTCGACTTCTCCAAGATCGAGGTCGGCCAGATCAAGCTCGAGACAATCTCCTTCAACCTGCCGGAGCTGGTCGAGGACGTGGGCAAGCTCTTCGCCTACAGGGCCGAGGAGAAGTCCCTGGCCCTGACCCGCAGGGTCTCGCCGGGCCTGGCCAACCGCTACATGGGCGATCCGACCCGCATCCGGCAGATCATCATCAACCTGCTCGGCAACGCCATCAAGTTCACGAGCAGGGGCGGCGTGACCCTGGCCGTCGGCGAGTCCGTCATGGACGACGGGGCGCCGTGCTGCCTCTTCGAGATCCGGGACACCGGCATCGGCATTCCCGCCTCCAAGGTGGACGCCATCTTCGAGAGCTTCGCCCAGGCCGACTCCTCCACGACCCGCGAGTTCGGAGGCACGGGCCTGGGGCTGGCCATCTCCAAGAAGCTCGTGGAACTCATGGGCGGCAAGATCTGGGTCGAGAGCGAAGTGGGTAAGGGGACGTCCTTCTTCTTCAAGCTGCCGCTGAAGCCCGATTTCCAGATGCAGCCTGCCGAATTCAAGCTGAAGATCCCGGTCGACACCCGCCTGCTGGTCATCGAGGACATGCCCGAGGGGCACGAGAGCATTTCGAGCCTGGTGCGCAGCTGGGGCATCGTGCCCACGTCCCGCAAGTCCGCAGCCCTGGCCGTCGACGCCTTGAGCGCCAACAAGGGCGACCGGGCCTTCCAGGCCATCCTCGTCGATTCCGTGGTGGACCACGAGCCGGGCTTCGACATCGTCCAACTCCTCATGGGGCAGGGCATGCAGCTCACCAGCGTGGTCCTGGTGGCCGATTCCGAGGCGGAGCTGGCCAAGCTCCCCGGGACGTCGGACATGCCCGGCCTGTCAACCATCCTGCGCAAGGACTGTCCGGCCACGCTGCACGACAGGCTCTTCGAGGCCATTTCCGAGGCCCAGCGCAAACGTCTGACCGGACTCCAGGACAGAAGCTGGAAGATCCTGCTGGTCGACGACGTCGAGGCCAACAGGCGCGTGGTGGAGCTGTTCCTGAAGTCCCTGAGCGTGACGCTGGTGCAGGCCGAAAACGGCCGCATCGCCGTCGAGAAGTTCATGGAGGAACCTTTCGACCTCGTGCTCATGGACATGGAGATGCCGGTCATGGACGGCCTGGAGGCTACCCGGCGCATCCGCATGTGGGAGGCCGAGAAGCGGGAGTACAAGACCCCCATCATCGCCCTGACGGCCCACGCCTTCCAGGAGCACCGCCAGAAGACCATGGACGCCGGCTGCACCGAATTCCTGGCCAAGCCCATCAAGAAGCAGGCTCTGCTCGAAGTTGTCGACCGCTTCGCCGGCCAGCTCGAGTCCCTGGTCCCCGAGACCCGGGAACCGGTCAAGCCTCTGGCGGCCCACGTGTACGAGGAGAAGGACTCCCCGGTCCAGATCGATCCGGAGCTCGAGGACCTGCGGCCGCTGTTCCTGCGCACGGTGCGCGACTTCCAGTCGCAGCTGGCCGACGCCATCACCACCAAGGACTTCGTGACCATGCAGCGCAGCGGCCACAGCCTCAAGGGGCTTGGCAGCACCTACGCCGTGGATGAGATCAGCCAGGCGGGCAAGATCATCGAAAGCGCGGCCAAGGGCCGGCAGCTGGAGGTCGTCATCGAGGCGGTCAACCACCTGGCCGTGTTCATGAACACGGGCGAGGCGCCGAAGATTCAGACCGCCGAGGAGCCCGAGGAGATGGCCGCGACGGACGTCCTGCCGGAACCCGTTTCGGGCCGTTACCAGGTCCACGTGGCGCCGGAGATGTCCGAGCTCATCCCCTTCCTCATGGACGCCATGCAGAAGGACCTCGAACTCATGAACAAGGCCCTGGTCCAGAAGGATTTCCCGACCCTGCGCCGCTTCGGGCACAGCCACAAGGGCTTCGGCAGCACCTACGGCTTCGACTACATCAGCATCATCGGGCAGCGCATCCAGACGGCTTCCGACGCACGGGACGCCGAAGAGCTGACAGCCCTGCTGTCCGCCCTGGGCAACTATCTGGAGCGCGTCGACATTCTCTACGACATCAAGGACGAACTGGTCGAGGAGGAGGCGCCGGAACCGGTGTCCGGCGGGGTGCAGATCGAACCGGTGATCGAGCCGGTCGTGGAGGAGCAGGATTACTCGGTGGAGGTCGACGAGGAACTGTACGAGCTGGTACCCTTGTTCATGGACACGATGCGTACGAACATCAAGGAAATGCGCGAGGCGGTGACCAAGGGCAACTTCGATCTCATCTGCCGGCACGGGCACAGCCAGAAGGGGCTGGGGAGTACCTACGGCTTTGATTATCTCAGCCATCTGGGGTACAGGATAGAGACGGCAGGGATGCAGAAGAACCCGGAGGAAATCGAGCTGCTGCTCGACGAAATGGCAGGATACATGGAAAAAGTGCAGATAGTGGAGCGCAAAGCATGAGTATGTACAATCAGGACATTGACGCCATTGCGTCGCAATACGTGACGCCCATACCCATTTCGGTTCTGCTCATCGATGACGAGTTCCTCATCGGCGAGGCCATGCGCATCAAGCTGTCCGGAGAGACGGACATCACCTTCCATTACTGCAAGGAGCCCGACAAGGCCTTGGAGACGGCCATCTCGGCCCAGCCGACGGTCATCATGCTCGACCTCGTCATGCCCGGCGTGAACGGGCTGACCATGGTCAAGTTCTTCAAGAGCAGCGAGGATTTCAACGATGTCCCGCTCATCGTGCTCTCGGCCCGCGAGGAGCCCGAGCTGAAGAAGAAGGCCCTGGCCCTGGGCGCCAACGACTACATGATCAAGCTGCCGGACAAGCCCGAGCTCATCGCCCGCATCCGCTGCCATTCCGATCGCTACATCTTCAAGCAGCAGCGCGACGAACTGATCATGAAGATCAGGGCCATGCGCGAACACAACGGCGCCGGTTCGGCCCCGACGTATCTGGTCTGATCGTGCGCGGGGATGTGTCGTTCACGGGGCCGGAGCGTTCTTACCCGGTCCCGTTTCTCGTTTTTTAAGGTATTTCGACGTCTCGAACGCGAGGATTCAGGATGCCCAAGACCCAGCTCATCGCCATTAAGAACATCTTTCAGGAAGCCCAGGCCTTCGAGATGGCCTGGAACAAGTGCCTGCCCGACCTCAAGGCCCTTTTCCAGGTCGACCAGATCCGTCTCTACCGCTGCGACGAGAAGAACTCCGAGCTCTACTCCGTGGTCCTGAAGGACGGTCGGCCGGCGGAGGTCCGGCTGCAGATTTCGGCATCCAGCGTGGCCGGCTACACGGCCATGTCCCTGCTGCCCCTCATCCTGAAGGGCATCGAGCCCGCCGACCTCGAGGCCGTGCACCCCAGCCTGCGCTTTGACCGGGAGTACGACAAGCTGGTCGGGTTCGACACGGAGAACCTCATCTCCATGCCCATCCAGTACGAAGACTCCCTGTTGGGCGTCCTGCAGCTCCTCAACAAGAAGGGCGGCGCGTTTTCACGGGAGGACGAGGCCTTCTGCCGGCTCATCGTCAGCATCATGGGCCAGAAGATGTTCGAGGAGCGCAAGCTCCCCAAGGGGCCCTACGAAAACCTCGTCATGCGCGGACTGGTGACCCGGCAGCAGCTCGACGACGTGCTATCCAGGTCGTCCAAGCGTGGGGTCTCGGCGTCGCGTCTGCTGCAGTACGATTACGGGGTCAGGGCCGAGGACATCGGCGCCTCCCTGGAGCTCTACTACCAGACGCCCTTCGTGCGCTTTCAGGACAATCCCGTTTCCGACCAGGTCCTCAAGGGCATGAACCGGCAGTATCTGCTCAACAACCTCTGGGTGCCGCTGCAGGTCCGGGGCGACAGGGCCGTGGTCCTGGTGCACAACCCCCACGACTCCGAGATGATCGAGGAGATCCGCCGGACCATGAATGTCCACGAATTCGAGTTCAAGGTCGGTCTGCCCGAGGAGATCCTGGCCTTCCTGGGCGACCGCAGCCAGCTCCCGAAGAACGGCGGGGCCGCCAAGACCAAGTTCGAGGCGAAGCTGCCGGAGGAGATGGACGAGGACGAGCTGTCCGTGGACGACGACTTCGGCGAGGATCTGGCCGACACCTTCGCCGATCTGGAGGAGATCGCCGAGGAAGGGCTCGAGGTCTCGCAGGTCGAGGAGGAGGACATCTCCCAGGAGAGCCGCCAGCTGGCCGTGCGCTTCGTGAACAAGGTCATCATGCACGCCCACAAGGCCGGCGCGTCGGACATCCACATCGAGCCGGCCAAGCCCGGCCGCCCCGGCATGGTGCGCATGCGCATCGACGGCTCCTGCGAGCGCGTCCTGTCCATTCCCGAGAGCATCATCAAGCCCGTCATCTCGCGCATCAAGATCATCTCCAACCTGAACATCTCCGAGCGCCGCCTGCCCCAGGACGGCAAGGCCAAGGTCCGCTTCAAGGGGCGCGAACTGGAGCTGCGTATCGCCACCCTGCCCACGGTCTACGGCGAGAGCGCGGTCCTGCGCATGCTTTCCTCGGGCCGGTCCATGCCCTTCGACAAGCTCAACCTGAGCGACGCCAACAGGGCGCACATCGAGCGGCTCGTGGTCAAGCCCCACGGCATATTCCTGGTGGTCGGCCCCACGGGGTCGGGCAAGACCACGACCCTGCACTCCATCCTGGCGCGCATCAACACGCCGGACAGGAAGATCTGGACCGTCGAGGACCCGGTTGAAATCACCCAGCCGGGCCTGCAGCAGGTGCAGGTGGACCCGGCCATCGGCCTCGACTTCCCCCGCATCATGCGCTCCTTCCTGCGCGCCGACCCGGACGTCATCCTGGTCGGCGAAATGCGCGACCTGCAGACCGCCCAGATCGGCGTGGAGGCCTCCCTGACGGGCCACATGGTCTTTTCCACCCTGCACACCAACTCCGCGGCCGAGACCGTGACGCGCCTTCTGGAGATGGGCATCGAATCCCTCAACTTCTCCGAGGCCCTGCACGGCATCCTGGCCCAGCGCCTGGTCAAGACTCTCTGCCCGCAATGCAGGGAGGAACATGCGCCCACGGACGAGGAATGGACATTTCTGGTCCAGCAGTACGGCGAGAAGTATTTCCCGGAACTCGGCCTGGACCGTGCCACGGCCAGGACGTACCGGGCCAAGGGGTGCGGGCGCTGCTCCATGACGGGATACCGCGGCCGGACGGGCATTCACGAACTGCTCGTGGCCACGCCGGAAATACGCAAGGCCATCTCCCGCCGCATGACGGCCGACGAGATCGCCGAAATGGCCATTGAACAAGGCATGCGGACCTTGTATCAGGATGGCATCGCCAAGATATTCAAGGGGGACATCGACATCCTTCAACTGCAGAAAGTTACCCTGGCGGAGTAGCGCATGGAAGAGCCTGCCGAAAAGACCGAGGCGACGGCCGTTGAAGAGCCGGTGGTCATCCCGCCGAACCTCAAGCTGCGGCTCGAGAAGTGCCCCAAGTGCGACTATGAGCGGAGAGAGGGGGATGACGATTTCGCCTCCCCCTTCGAGTGCCCCAAGTGCGGGGTGGTGTACGCCCTGGCCATGGAGGAGGTGCGCCGGCGCGACCGGGGGCAGGAGATGCAGGACGAAGCCGAGGCCGACGCGCTGCGCCGTCTGGCCCAGGCCCAGGACGAGAACCTCCGCAGCTCCCAGGTGGGCAGCGCCATGTTCGTGGGCCAGGAGAAGACGAAGGTTTGGATGATCGTGGCCGGGGTGCTGATCCTGGCGGCCGCGTGCGCGTTCCTTTTTCTGTGATGCCTGCCGCCGCCCCGTATCGGGGGCGCAGGTGCGATGCAACCGTGTGACCGATGGTGAGGTATGGCCAAGCTTTTTCCCTGGGATCCGTGGCTTGAGATGGAGTGCCTGAAGGAGGACATGAAGAGGCTGGTGGAGGATTCTGTCTGCCCATCGCCCTTTGCCGAGGGCCTCAGGAGGCTGGGGCAGTTCCGCCCCCTGGCCGACGTGGTGGAGACGACCGATGGCTTTCTCATCATGGTGGAGTTGCCGGGGCTGGAACGCGAGGACGTTTCTCTGGAGGTGCACGGAAGCGAACTGGCGATATTCGGCGAACGCAAGCCGCCCGCCGATCTCGCCGGGGTCGCCTTCCAGAGCATGGAGCGCTCCTACGGCTGTTTTTCGCGTCGTTTCGCCCTGCCCATGGAAATCGACCCGCCGTCCGTCGAAGCCAGGATGCGGGCCGGGCTGCTGCACGTTTTCGTTCCAAAACGCGTCGCCAAGCCGGAGAACAGGACCATCTCCATCACCTTCGAGGAAGAGTGACGCTTCGGGGGGTGCCTGCATCCCTGCGTTGAGGACGTTCATCAAGGAGAAGATGCTGTGAGGATATCGCGACTTCTGGCCGTACTCGTTTTCTGGGCGCTCACGAGCGCCCATTTTGCTGCGGCGTCAAACTCCGACGTGCGCATGACCCCCGTCGTGCGCACGGTGCGGGAGGTGGCCCCGGCCGTGGTCAACATCCATACCGCGCGCATCGTCGAGCAGGATGTCAACCCCTTCGGCACGCTCTTCGACGACCAGCTCTTCCGGCACTTCTTCGGCGACCAGGACCTGACCAGGCGCTTCGAGCAGCGCAGCCTGGGCTCGGGCGTCATCATCGACGGCCGCAAGAACCTGGTCCTGACCAACGCCCACGTCATCGAGGGCGCCTCGACCATCCGCGTCCGCCTGCTCGACGGACGGCAGTACGACGGCGAACTGGTGGGCTCTGACCCGGACTTCGACCTGGCCGTGCTGCACCTCAAAGACGCCCGGGATCTGCCCCAGGTGGCCATGGGCGACTCCTCGGACATGATGATCGGCGAGACGGTCATCGCCATCGGCAACCCCTTCGGCTTCGGCAACACCGTGACCACGGGCGTGGTCTCGGCCATGGGCCGGACCATCGAAACCAAGCAGGGCACCTTCACGGATTTCATCCAGACCGACGCGGCCATCAACCCCGGCAACAGCGGCGGCCCCCTCATGAACCTGGCCGGCGAGCTGGTCGGCATCAACACGGCCATCTACGCCGAGGCCCAGGGCATCGGCTTCGCCATCCCCATCAACAAGGCCCGGCGCGTCGTCGACGAGCTGGTCAGTCTGGGCCGGGTCCAGGCCGTGTGGCTCGGGCTGGAGGGGCAGGACGTGGACGAGCGCATCGCCAGCTACCTTGGTCTCGCTGAGGCCCGCGGCATGGTCGTGACCCAGGTCCACGAGCCCGCCGTGGAGCGGGCCGGGATCAGGCCGGGCGACGTGATCATGGCCGTGGGCCGGGTCGACGTCGAGGACCGCGACCACTATTTGCGCATCCTCAGGAACTACACCCTCGGCCAGGACGTCCCCCTCGACGTGGCCGGCCAGGGCGGCCGGCGCACGGTCACGGTCCGCATGCAGCCCTTCACGGACGAGAAGGCCCTGGAAATGGCCGAAAAACGCTGGGGACTGACCGTGCAGGTCCGCGGCCGCGGCCTGGTCGTGGCCGGCGTGCGGCCCGGCAGCCCGGCCCAGCAGCTCGGTCTCAAACCCGGGGACGCCCTGGTCAAGGTCGCCGGGGAGGCGCAGGCCTCGGTCACGGATTTCGCACGAGCCTTCAAGCGTTACCGCATGGCCAACACCGTGATGCTGCTCGTCGCCCGCGACGGCCGGGGCTATCACGTGCGCCTGCGGGTCTGACCCGACAACCTAAGGACACACCGATGAGCATCTGGTACAATCATGTGCGCACGCGCATCCGCATGGGCGCGATCGTCGATAATTTCACCCTGATCCGTGGCCGCGCGGCCAACCCCGCGCCGGTCATCAAGTCCGACGCGTACGGGCACGGCCTGCGCGAGACGGCCAGGGCCCTGTTTGCCGCCGGGGCGCGGACCATGGCCGCAGGCACCGTGGGCGAGGCCGCCGTCCTCAAGGAGACGACGCCGGGCGCGGAGGTCATCTCCCTGCTTGGGCCCATCGACGCGGCGGATTACGGGCTGGTCTGCGAACACGACATCATCCCCTTTGCAGGCAGCTCCGAGCAGCTGCTCCTGCTGGAAGAGGCCGCGTCCAGGGCGGGCGTGCCGGTACGGGTCGCCCTCAAGTTCGACACGGGCATGTCCCGGCTCGGGTTCGGGGCAGACGAGGCCGGCGGGGTGGCGGATCTTCTGGAGGGGCTCGGCAACGTCCGGGCGGTCATGGCCGCCTCGCATCTGGCCACGGCCGACGACCCCGACCAGGACGGGTACGCGCAGGAGCAGGCCGGGCGCTTCGAGGGCATCCTGCACGCCCTGCATGCGCGGGGCCTCGACGTGCAGGGCAGCCTGGCCAATTCCGCGGCCATCTTCGGACACCCGCGGACGCACCACGGCCTGCAGCGGCCGGGCATAGCGCTCTACGGCGGCAACCCCTTCCACGGCACCGGCCTTGCGCATCTGGGCCAGGGGCTCAAGCAGGGCATGGACGTGGCCAGCCGCCTGGTGCAGGTCCGGACCATCCCGGCCGGCCGCACCGTCAGCTACGGGCGGACCTTCACCGCCACGCAGGAGACGCGCGTCGGCATCGTCGCCGTGGGCTACGCCGACAACTACTCCCGCGGGCTGTCCTCGCGGGCCCAGATGCTCGTCCACGGCCGCAGGGTCGATGTGCTCGGCCGGGTCTGCATGCAGCTCACGGCCGTGGATCTGGGGCCCGTGCCCGAGGCCGCCGTGGGGGACGAGGTCTTCGTCCTCGGCGGGCCCGGCGGGAACGCCATCAGTGCAGATGAATTGGCCGCCTGGTGGGGGACCATCACCTACGAGGTCTTCTGCCTGCTGGGTCAGAACCCGCGCGAATACGTCGAGTAGGCGCACCGTCTGCCGGCTCGAAACACATCGCGCCGTTCCCGTGCACGCGGGGACGGCGCGTTTTCATTCCGCGAGCCGGTCCAGTCCCTGCCGCAGGTCGTCCAGCAGGTCCTGCGGGTCTTCCAGGCCGATGTTCAGGCGGATGAGCGTCCTGTCCTGCAGCGGGCCGCCAAAGCGCCGCGCAGGGCGTCCCGTGGTCGCCAGGCTCATGAAGCCGCCCCAGCTGTAGCCGATGCCGAAGAGCTGCAGGCTGTCGAGGAAGCGGCCGAGGGCGTCGTCAGGGTATTCCTTTTTCAGCGTGATGGCGAAGAGCCCCGACGAGCCGCGGAAGTCCCGCTTCCAGCGGTCGTGCTGGGGGTGGGAGGGCAGGGCGGGGTGGAGAACCATGTCCACCAGAGGATGTCCGGCCAGGCCCGAGGCCACGGCCAGGGCCGAGGCCTGGTGCGCGCGCATGCGCACGTCCAGAGTCTTGAGCCCCCGCAGGGCGAGGGCGCAGTCTTCGGGCGAAGCGTAGATCTCGCGGCAGGCGTAGAAGTCGGCCAGGGTCTGCGCGTGGTCCGCGTTGACTGACACCGAACCCATGAGCAGGTCCGAGTGGCCGCAGATGTACTTGGTCACGGACTGGATGACCACATCCACGCCCAGCGCGAAGGGGTCGAGAAACAGAGGCGTGGCCCAGGTGTTGTCGAGGACCGTGACGATCCTGCGCCTGCGCGCCTCGGCGGTCACGGCCGGGATGTCCTGGATCTCGAAGGTGATGGAGCCGGGGGACTCCAGGAAGACGAGGCGCGTCTCGGGACGCAGGAACTGCGTGATATCCGCACCGACGTCCGGCGGGACGGCGTCGCAGCGCACGCCGAATTTCCCGAGGACCTCGCGGCAGAAGCGGGTCGTGGGCCCGTAGGCGTTGTCGCAGACCAGCACGTGGTCGCCGGCCTGCACAAAGGCCATGAGCGTCTCGGAGATGGCGCTGATGCCCGAGGGGAAGACCCGCGTCAGGGCGGCCCTCTCCAGGTCCTGCAGGGCTTCCTCCAGCATGCGTTGCTGGGGCAGGCGGTCTGTGCCGTAGGTGATGCCGGGGTATTCGCCCCGTCCTGCCCGCAGGAAGTCGGCGTGGCTGTCGAAGAGGACGGTGGAGCCGCGCTGGACCGGAGGGCTGACGGTGCGTGCGGCCGGGCAAGGCGTGAGGGGGGCGTGGATCAGTCGTGTGGAGGGGCGCATGGGGGAACTCCCGTGTTTAGCAAGAACCGTGCGGAAGAAAATTGGGCTTGAGGTTTTGACGAAAGGGATTTCCTCGTGTAGGTACTCCCGAAATATTCTGGAACAGGAGGGGAAGCTATGGGTTTTCGACACAGTGGGCAAGGCCCTGTTGACTGGCTGCACGTGCTGTGCGCGTTTCTCTTCGCCCTGGCCCTCGCCGGCGGGGGATGCGCCCCCAAGGCTGCGGGACCTGGTTCCGCAGGCATGCAGGCTCCGGATCAGCAGACCGCCTGTGCGCCTGTGACGACCCCGGAAAACGCTCCCGTTCCCGCTCCGCCCCGCGAGGCCGACTTCTCGGCAGTTTTCGACGAACACGATCATCTTTTCGGCGATATGTCCCTGAACGGGGACGTTGAAGACGGCGAGCAGGAAGACGCGGCCATGACGCAGGACTCCCTCGAATCCGTCGAGGACGTTCCCTCCGTCAGCGATATCGTGCTGGCCCAGTACGAGGATTGGCAGGGTGTCAGATACCGTCCCGGGGGGACCGACTACCGCGGCGTGGATTGCTCCGGGCTGGTCCAGGCCATCTTCCGGGATGCCTTCGAGGTGGACCTGCCCCGCAGTTCCACCGACCAGGCCAGGCTCGGAGAGGCAGTGCCCAAGGGCGACATCCGTCCCGGCGACCTCCTGTACTTCATCGACCGCGGCCGCAAGCACGTCGGCGTGGCGGTCAACGATCGTCAGTTCATCCACGCGTCCCGCCGCAAGGGCGTGATCATCTCCAAATTCGAAGGCTACTGGTCCAAGCGTCTCATCCGCGTCCGCCGGATTCTCGACGAAAAGGACCAGGACGCGCTGATGCGCAAGGGCGGCTGAGGCCCGAGTCTCGCCCCGATCCCGCCCCGGCGGCGGCACATGGGAAAATGGGCATGCGCTGTCTCACGTTTCCGATTCCCTTCATCCGACCGCTCCTCGTTCTCGCCGCCTGCGCCCTTTTCCTGTCCGCCGGCTGCGCATCCAAGACTGTCATCCAGTCTGTCCCGTCTCCTCCTCCCGTTCAGCAGCCCGCCAGGCAGCCTGCCGTGACGGAAACCCTCCTGGCCAGATACGAGGCCTGGAAGGGCGTTCCGCACCGCATCGGCGGCACGGACCACCGTGGCGTGGACTGTTCGGGACTCATGCAGATCGTTTTCCGGGAAGCCTTCGACATGGAACTGCCGCGCACCTCGCGGGAGCAGAGCCGGCTTGGGCAGAACGTGCCGCCGGCCGACATGCGGCCCGGCGATCTGGTCTATTTCATCGACAAGCGCGGCGATCACATCGGCGTTGTGGTCGAGCGGGGCAGGTTCCTGCACGCGTCCGCGACCGTCGGGGTGACGGTATCGCAGTTCGATGCCTACTGGTGGCCGCGCCTCAAGCGGGTGCAGCGCGTGCTGCCGCCTTCCCTCACCGCGGCCCAGTCCGGTTTCTGAGCCTCCTGGCCAGCATCCATCCGTACATCCCTCCATTGATCAGCAGCACAGCCGCGGCCAGGGCCAGCTGAACCCCCCGCGTCAGCCCTTCGGGGTAGATGACCGCCAGCAGGTAGTGCTCCATGAAACTCCCGTCGTACCCGGCCTGGCCGGCCCGGCGCAACAGCTCGTTTTCCAGGTCCGTCAGGGGGCAGTACCACCCCGCGGCCTCGACCAGGAAGCCCCAGACGACGGCGGGAAGATGGATGAAGGCGAAGCGCGGCCGGCGCGGCACGGCCAGGGAGCCGAAAACCACCAGGCAGATGAAGAGCAGGTGCAGGACAAGGACGGCGTTTGCGGCCAGGAGATGGAGCATGATCGGCCCCGCAACGTGAAGCGGGGAAGGAGTCGCCCCCTTCCCCGCGTGTTCGGTTCTAGACTTCGAAGAGCATTTCCAGGTCCGACCTGGTGAGGCTCTTCCAGGCCGTCTGGCCGGGTATGATGGAGTCGGCGATGCCTTTCTTGGACTCCTGGAGCTTCAAAATCTTCTCCTCGACCGTGTTCTCGCAGATCATCTTGTAGGCGAAGACCTGGCGGGTCTGGCCGATGCGGTGCGTGCGGTCCGTGGCCTGGTCCTCCACGGCCGGGTTCCACCACGGGTCGTAGTGGATGACGTAGTCGGCCGAGGTCAGGTTGAGGCCCGTGCCGCCCGCTTTGAGCGAGATCAGGAAGATGGGGATCTCGGGCGTGTTGTTGAACTTGTCGACCTGCTCGAAGCGGTCCTTCGACGTGCCGTCGAGGTAGCAGAAGGGGATCTCGACCATGTGCAGCCAGTTGCGGATGATATGCAGCATCTGCACGAATTGCGAGAAGACGAGCACCTTGTGGCCGTCGTCGATGATGGAGGTCACGAGGTCCTTGAAGGCCTCGAACTTGCCCGAGGACAGGTTGGCGTTGAAGCCGGGCATGTCGAGCTTTAAGAGGCGCGGGTGGCAGCAGATCTGGCGCAGCTTCAAAAGCGCGTCCAGAATGGAGATCTGGCTCTGGCCGATGCCCTTCTCGTCAACGTCCTGCAGGACCTGTTCTTTCAGCTTCTTGGCCAGGGCGGCGTAGAGGTCGCGCTGGTCGTCCAGCAGGGCCGAGTAGTAGATGTTCTCGACCTTGGGCGGCAGGTCCTTGGCCACCTCGTTCTTGGTGCGGCGCAGGATGAAGGGTTTGACGCGGGCCTTCAGGTAGCCCAGGCTGTCGTCGTCGCCGTCCTTGATGGGCTTGACGAAGCCCTTCTGGAAGGAGGCCTGGGAGCCCAGGAAGCCGGGCATGAGAAACTCGAACAGGGACCACAGCTCAAGAAGCGTGTTCTCGATGGGCGTGCCCGACAGGCAGAGGCGGAAGCGGGCCTGCATCTTGCGCACGCTTCGGGCCGTGATGGTGTTCGGGTTCTTGATGTTCTGGGCTTCGTCCAGGATGATGGCGTTGAACTCGAACTTCATCAGCTCGTCCAGGTCCCGGCGCAGCAGGGCGTAGGTCGTGATGATGAGTTCCGAGGATTCGATCTTCTTGAAGAGGTTCTCGCGCCGGGCGCCGTAGATGACCAGGCGCTTCATGTCCGGCACGAACTTCTGGGCCTCGCGCTCCCAGTTGGGCAGGACCGAGGTCGGCACGATGATGAGGTTGGGGCCCTTGTGACCCTGCTCCTTCATATACTGCAGGAAGGTTAGGGTCTGGATGGTCTTGCCCAGGCCCATCTCGTCGGCCAGGATGCCACCGAAGTGGTACTCGCGCAGGAAGTTCAGGTAGCTCACGCCCTGCATCTGGTAGGGGCGCAGGGTGGCGGTCAGGCCCTTGGGCTGGGTGATCTGCTTGATCTCCTGGAAGTCGTTGATCTTGTCACGCAGCGTGTTCCAGAACCCGTCGGACGTGGTCTCGGGGATGTCCTCGAGAATCTTGTCCAGGACCGGGGCCTCGAAATTCTCGAAGCGCTTCTTGGGCGGCTTCTCGGGGTCCAGGCCCAGGGCGATGAGCTTGTGGCCGAGCTTCTCGAGCCACGATTCGGGCAGGCTCGTGTAGGAGCCGTCCTTCAGTTGCACGTAGCGCTTGCCCTGGGTCCAGGCCTTCCAAATCTTGTCGATGGGCACGGAGATGTCGTCGTATTCGACGTTTATCTCCAGGTTGAACCACTTGTCCTCTTCCTGGGTCTCCACCGTGGCCACGACGTTGGGAGGCGTCAGGCGGACCTTGTAGCGGGTCAGCTCCTTCTCGCCGTAGACGCGGTAGGCCTCGACCAGCTTGGGGTAGGCGTCCAGCAGGAAGGTGATGGCCTCTTCGGGCTCCAGGAACCATATGGAGCTGCTTCTGGGCTGGAAATTCATGTCCACCAGGGTCGTCAGCAGGGCCTCTTCCTCCTCCTGGTCGCGGCGGATGAGGAAGGACTTGCCCTCGAACTGGTAGCTGCCGGTCTGCAGGTCCTGGTTGGGGCCGGGCAGGGAGATGTCGCCGTGCTCGGTCTCGTAGATGTTCTGGATCTCGAGCGTCAGCAGGCTCCCCTCTTCGTTGAGGTAGAGCTTGGGGTTGTAGGTGGCCGGCACGAAGATGGGCTGCATGCGTTCCAGGAACTCGTCCTGGCCGTGCAGGTCCGAGGCCGGGATTTGGGTCCAGACGCGGTCCAGGAACTCCGAGATGTCGGCGTGGGGGATGACCGGCGGCGCGGTGACCAGATCCTGGATGAGGCTCGGACGCAGGCCCGTCTGCACGGGGTAGAAGCTGTGCTTCAGGCAGACCCACAGGGGCAGGTGGCCGTAGAAGGACACGTTCTGGTTCAGGATGGAGAAGGGCACCTTGCCTTCGCGGCCAAGCATGATGTCGAAGGTCAGACCCTCGTCCGTGAACTTGGGGCGCAGCTGCAGGCGCATGGGCGTGCTCTCGATGCGCACGGGCTGTTCGGACTCCTCCCAGAGCTGGTAGTACTCGTTCTTGATGGCCCAGAAGAACCAGGTCATGAGGCCGAAAGGTATCTCCACCCGGTGGCCGTAGTAGTCGAGGTACTGACCGATCTGCTCGCAGACCCTGGGCAGTTCGGGCGAGATTTCGCACCAGTCGGGGTTGCGGACGATCTGCTCCAGGGTCACGGGGTTCTGGACCGTGGAGAGGCCGGACTTGTTCTGGCGCGCGCGGAAGAACTCGACCTGCAGGCGGCCGGGTTCGGCGAAGAAGCGGTAGATGAAGTAGTGGTGGCCCGGTTCCGGCTCCAGGGCGGTGGAGAAGAAATAGCGGAAGCTCTGCTTCCATTCGGACTTGACGGGCTGGGCCTCGTTTTCATGTTTGACGTCCATTTTCGAGAGCAGGCCCAGGGCCGTGGCCGCCACGTGGCGGCAGATGCCGGAAAAGGAATCTTCGCAGTTGCAGTAGGAATGGACGCTGCCGTGGTCCAGATTGATGCCCAGTTCGGACGTATAGGTCTGGAATTCGTCTCCCTGGATCTGACCCTCGACGTCCCAGGTCTCCTCGTCGCGGCGGACGTCGATCTTCTGGATGCCGCCGTCGGCAATGAGGTACTGGGCCCCGTCGCGGATATGCTCGGGGATGTTGTCAGACAAAAATGAGTTCAGGATGTGCTGAACGCGTGATTCGACGGAAGTAGGCATTTTGAGGGTTTATCTCCTAAAACCGCATTGGCGGTGATGTGGGCCGTGTCCGCGCGGGACGGCGGAAATCAAGAGCTGCCGAAGTTCGCACGGTACATCGGTCCATCTAATCAAATCAGAATTCTTTATCAAGAGCCGGGTGAACTTTGGGCGCATCTTTTTCCAGCTGGCCGGAAAAATACATTATCTGCTGCGCATATCTCGTGAAATGGTGGGGGAAACCCCGCCGGATCAGGGGAAACGTATGACATTGCGGCCGACGTCAGCGAGGGAAGAAAGCGAAAGAGAAGTTGACTTTTTGGGGGGCGAAGGCCAATTTCAAGCTGGAAGCGACTCCATCCCCTTGGGGCCAAAGGACAAAACATGATCCGCATTACCGACATCCTGGACCAGGCGTCCACGTACCTCTCCCCGACGGATGTGGCGCTCATCCAGAAAGCCTATGTTTTCTCCGCCGCGGCCCACGCGGGGCAGATTCGCCTTTCGGGCGAGCCCTATCTGTCCCATCCCCTGGAGGTCAGCAACATCCTCGTGGACCTCCGCCTCGACGCGGCCACCATCGTGGCCGGTCTGCTGCACGACACGGTGGAGGACACGGACGCCTCTGTGCCGCAGATCGTGGAGCAGTTCGGGCCCGAGGTCGGCGCCATCGTCGAGGGCGTGACCAAGATCAGCAAGATGAATTTCGAGTCCAAGGAGCAGGCCCAGGCCGAGAACATCCGCAAGATGATCCTGGCCATGGCCGACGACATCCGGGTCATCCTCGTCAAACTTGCCGACCGCCTGCACAACATCTCCACCCTGGAGTTTCAGAAGGAGTACAAGCAGCGCGCCATCGCCCAGGAGACGCTGGGCATCTACGCCCCCCTGGCCAACCGTCTGGGCCTCTACCGCATCAAGGTGCAGCTCGAGAACTACGGCCTGCGGTACCTGAAGCCCGACGTCTACGCCCAGATCTCCGAAGGCATCAACCGCTACCAGGACCAGGGGCAGGCCTACATCGACAAGGTCTGCGCCATGATCCAGGACATCCTGGAGCAGAACGACATCAAGGGCCGCGTCAAGGGCCGGGTCAAGCACGTCTACTCCATCTACCACAAGATGAAGCAGCGCGGCCTGACCCTGGACCAGATCTTCGACATGATCGCCTTCCGCGTCGTGGTCAACAACCTGCGCGAGTGCTACACAGTGCTGGGGCTGGTGCACTCCCTCTGGAAGCCGGTGCCTGGCAAGTTCAAGGACTACATCTCCATGCCCAAGGCCAATATGTACCAGAGCCTGCACTCCACGGTCATCGGGCCCGACGGCGAGCGCATCGAGATCCAGATCCGCACCGAGGAGATGCACCAGCTGGCCGAGAACGGCGTGGCCGCCCACTGGTCCTACAAGGAGCGCGGCAGCAAGAAGGCCCAGGACGCCGAGCGCTTCAGCTGGCTGCGCCAGATCCTGGACTGGCAGGGCGACCTCAAGGACTCCCGCGACTTCATGTCCACCCTGAGCCTCGACCTCTTTCAGGACGAGGTCTACGTCTTCACGCCTAAGGGTCAGGTCAAGGAATTGCCCGAAGGGGCCACGCCCGTGGACTTCGCCTACACCATCCACACGGAGGTCGGGAACCACTGCGCCGGGGCCAAGGTCAACGGCCGCATCGTGCCCCTCAACACGCCGCTCAAAAACGGCGACACCATCGAGATCATCACCGACGCCTCCCGCAACCCCAGTCGCGACTGGCTGCACTTCGTCAAGTCCGGCAAGGCGCGCTCGCGCATCAAGCACTGGATCGGCACCGAGGAACGGGCCCGCAGCCTGGCCCTGGCCAAGGAACTCCTGGAGAAGGAGGGCCGGCGCATGGGCATCAACGTGGCCAAGGCCATCAAGAACGGTGAGTTCGACCCGGTGGTCAAGGAGTTCTCGTTCCGCCACATCGACGATCTCTTTTCCGCCGTGGGGCATGGTCGCATCACGGCCCGCCAGCTGCTCAGGAAGCTCCTGCCCAAGGAGGAGCAGAAGCCCGAGGAGCGCAAACAGTCCGACAAGGCGGCCGCGGCTCCGGCCAAGCCCAAGGACTCCTCCGACGCCATCAGCATCAAGGGCGTGGATGGGGTGCTCATCCGCTACGCCCAGTGCTGCAACCCCCTGCCCGGCGATCCCATCATCGGCTACATCAGCCGCGGCCTGGGCGTGACCATCCACACCCAGGACTGCCCCAACGTGGCCAACATGGAGGTCGAGCGCCTCATCGACGTCAGCTGGGGCGGCGAGGAGGAGTCCAAGGTCCTGCCGGCCAGGATCAAGGTCATCTGCAAGAACCAGCGCGGCGTGCTCGGCATGGTCAGCGGCCTGCTGGCCAAGGAGGGCATCAACATCGATTCGGGCCAGTTCACCTCGGGCGTGGACGGCATGTCGGAGCTCGACTTCGTCATCGAGGTCAAGACTACGACCCAGCTTTACGGGATCATCGAGAAACTGCGCAATCTCGAGTCCGTCCACGAGGTGACGCGCTCCTCGGCGGGGTGAGATAGGGGGCCGTGACGCTCACGGCGTCAGGAACAGGAAAGGGGTTTCGGCATGCGGCTGGAATCCCTTTTTTGTCATGGCGTGAAGGCTTTTTTGGGGTGAGGAGGTGCGTTGAAAGGCATGGATTCCCGCCTTCGCGGGAATGACTCGATACTGACTCGTAACGATGTGTCATTCCCGCGAAGGCGGGAATCCATGGGCGAAGGTCCGAGCGTTTTCGTTTCGGATGGCGTCATTCCCGCGAAGGCGGGAATCCATGCCGTTTGTCCGAAACGACCGCCGCTGGGGCGCGGTCAGCCCACGCTGACCAGTTCGATCTCGAAGGTCAGGGCGAAGCCCGCCAGGGGGTGGTTGGCGTCGAGGGTGACGTCGGTGTCGTCGAGCTCCACGATCAGGGCCGGGATCTCGTTGCCATCGGGGGAACGCAGGACGAGCTGCTCGCCCAGGGCAGGCTTGATCTCCGCCGGGAAGGACGTGCGCGGGATGCTGATGACCATCTCCTCGTTGTGGGCGCCGTAGGCCTCCTCCTCGGGGATGGTCACGGTCACGCTCTGGCCCGGTTCCAGCCCGACGATGGCCTTTTCGAAACCGGGAATGACCATGTCCTGGCCGAGGATGACTTCGAGGGGTTCGCGGCCCCGGGAGGAGTCGAACTGGGTGCCGTCGTCCAGGGTGCCGGTGTAGTGAACCAGAACCCTGGTTCCTGCTGCAAGTGCCATGATGCGTCCTTCTTCGGTAAGAGTGTTGGGAAAGTTATCCGGCGCGTTCAAGGTCCCTGAGCCAGACCTCCAGGGCGTTGGGCTGTCCGGGCTGGTGGTCGTCGGGGTAGAGCAGGGCCGACATGTAGAAGACGCTGCCGATGTCCAGGCTGCGCCGGGCGCTTTGGGAGAACATGTCCAGCCGGTTTTCGACCATGGGCCGCCGTTCGGGGCTGATGGCCTGCAGCAAGGGCGCGGCGTCCTCCGCCAAGCTCGCCAGGAGTTCGGCCTTGCGGCGCATGCCTTCGCGGTATCCGTCGTCGTCGCCCTTGCTGTGCAGGAGATCCAGGGCGGTTTCCTCCGCCTCCCGGACCAGTCGAATCCGTTCACGCAGAAAATCGAGTAAATTCCTCATGGAGACCTCCGTGTTCTTTCAGGCAGGCTTCAAGCCGCGTGTCCAGGGGGAAGATCAGTCCATCCCCGTGAGCCGTGTAAAAGGATCGTTGCCTGCGTTGGAATCTGCGGATCTGGCTCAGGTTCGAGCTGCCGATGGGGTCGCATTCCAGTACCGGCGAACGCATGGGGTTCTGCAGAAGATCGAAGACCAGGTCCTGGGCATAGGAGATGGCCTCGGAGATGAAGACCTTCTTGCTCGAAAACGGCAGCAGGTCGCGAACGACGCGCAGGGAGTTCTTGTAGGTGCGCTTCTCCACCAGCCGCAGGCTCTGGCGGAAGATGCGCTTCTTGATGAAGAAAGGGACCTTTCTCTGTCCCATGGTCGCCACCAGCGTATCATCGGCGTCGGGGTGCGGCACGCGGAATATCCGCGATGCCTGCTTGCGCGGGCATTCGACCTGCAGGTCCGCGAGCATCTCGACGTAGGTGTGGGCGAACTTTCCCCGCCCGGCCGAGAATCCGAGCATGTTGGGCACGAAGTAGTTGTGGGCGATGACGTCGGCGGCCAGGTGGGACAGGTAGCCATAGGCGTAGGCCTGAGCTTCGGCGCTCTCGGCCTGGCGCAGCAGGGCCCGACCCATGTCCCAGTTGTGGGAGTGCTTGGGCGTGTAGGCGCAGCCCTTGCCGATGAAGATGTCGGCCGACAGGCAGCCGTAGAGGTACTGTTCGGGGTGTGACGCCAGGACTGAAGCCAGGGCCGGGGCGAAGAGGTGCAGATGGGCCAGGACGTTGTTGCCGATGGCCATGTGCACGCCGGGCCCCCAGGCCAGGGCGTCCTGGGGCAGGAGAAGGAGAAGCAGAAAAGCGAAGATAAGGGCCATGTTCCCCCGGGTCAGTTCTTTTCCCGCGTGGCGTGGAAGGTGATGTCCGGCCACTGCTCCATGATGTATTCCAGGCGCCAGGCGCTGTCCACCAGCAGGGCCAGGTTGCCCTCGGAGTCCGTGGACAGGGAGTGGAGCAGCTCCTTCTGGAAGCGGCCGAGCAGGGACTTGTCGTCGCAATGGACCCAGCGCGCGGCCGAGAGGTTGACCGGGGCGTAGATGGCGTCCACCGAATATTCATCTTTAAGACGCGAAACGATGACGTCAAACTGCAGCACACCCACGGCACCCAGGATGTAGTCGTTGCCGATCATGGGCCGGAAGACCTGCACGGCCCCTTCCTCGGCCAGCTGCTCCAGGCCCTTCTGCAGCTGCTTGGCCTTCAGCGGGCTCTTCAGGATGACCTTGCGGAAATGCTCGGGCGCGAAGTTCGGGATGCCCGTGAACTTGAGCTCCTCCTTGGTCGAGAAGGTGTCGCCGATGCGGATGGTGCCGTGGTTGTGCAGGCCGATGATGTCGCCCGCGAAGGCCTCTTCCACGCCCGTGCGGTCCTGGGCCATGAAGATGGTGGCGTTCGAGATCTGCACGTCCTTGCCGATGCGGTGGTGGCGGATCTTCATGCCCTTGACGTACTTGCCCGAGCAGATGCGCATGAAGGCGATGCGGTCGCGGTGGGCCTTGTCCATGTTCGCCTGGATCTTGAAGACCACGCCCGAGAACTCCTCCTCGAAGGGCGAGACCTCGCGCGTCACGGTCGGGCGGGACCGGGGGTGGGGGGCCAGCTCGACGAAGGTGTCGAGCATCTCCTGCACGCCGAAGTTGTTGATGGCGCTGCCGAAGAAGACCGGGGTCTGGGTCCCGGCCAGGTAGCGCTCCACGGAAAAGGGGTTGCCGGCCCCTTCCAGCAGCTCCAGGTCGCGGCGCAGGTCCTGGGCCTGCAGGCCCAGCAGCTCGTCGAGCTTGGGGTCGTTCACGTCGTCGATGACCACGCCCTGCTGTATGCGGCCGCCGTGGGTGGCCGAGAAGAGGTGGATCTGCTTCTTGTAGATGGAGTAGGTACCCTTGAAGCCCTTGCCCATGCCGATGGGCCAGCTCAATGGGGCGCATTCGATGCCCAGGTGCTCCTCGATGTCGGCCAGCACGTCCAGGGGGTCCAGGCCGTCGCGGTCGAGCTTGTTGATGAAGGTCATGATGGGCGTGTTGCGCATGCGGCAGACGTCCATGAGCTTGCGGGTCTGGGCCTCGACGCCTTTGGCGCTGTCGATGACCAGCAGGGCGGAGTCCACGGCAGTCAGCACGCGGTAGGTGTCCTCGGAGAAGTCCTCGTGGCCCGGCGTGTCCAGAAGGTTCACGTCGTAGCCGTTGTACTCGAACTTCATGACCGAGGTGGTCACGGAGATGCCGCGTTCCTGCTCCATCTTCATCCAGTCCGAGGTGGCGTGGCGGGACGCCTTGCGCGACTTGACCGTGCCGGCCATGTTGATGGCACCGCCGAAGAGCAGCAGCTTCTCCGTCAGGGTCGTCTTGCCCGCGTCCGGGTGGCTGATGATGCCGAAGGTCCGGCGTTTTTCCACGTTCTGTCGAATTTCTCGTGCGAGTGCGCTCATGAGTCTCTCCCGATGCAATCTGGCCCGGTGCAGGGCCAAGGAGGCAGTAGGCGCGATATCGGGAACAGTCAAGGAAGGCCGGGTTCGCTCAAATTGTGAAAATTTTCGCCAATCCCTTGACCCCGCTTCCGGCTCTGCTAAGCTGAACCAAAATACTTTCCTATCATTCAACCAGTTATGGAGGTGTGCCATGCAGTATGCGGAAAAGGATATGCCCGTTCGGTTGCACGACGGGGAAATGCTCGTCCTGGACGACGGCAACGAAGTGCGCTGGGAAAGCAACGGCGAGGCCAAGGCGGTGTTCGTCGGCAGCAGTTTCGATGCGACCATGGAGCTTTTCCCGGGTCAGGAGGAGACGGTCAACATCGGTGGCAAGAATTTCGTGCTGACCGCCTTTTTCGAGGACGCCATGGAGGTCAAGAAGGCCTGACGGGCCCCGCGGCCGGGGAGTTTTGCTCCTTCATCAGAGATGACAGGGGACGCATGGCGGTTCCCCGTGGCGGCGTGGCCGTTGCGGGGAACCGGCTTTTCCGGCCCCCTTCACGCCGGGGCCGGGCTGGGTTAGAGACTTCAGGGAGGCGGGAGCGTCCCGCCCGTGGAGGCAACATGATCGATGCGGAAAAAGTGCTCAAGGGGCTCTTGGGCAGCAAGGGGGCCCTGGGCGGCCTCGGGCGGGGCTCGCTGCCGGGAAAGGCCGCGGTGGGTCTGGGGCTTCTGGGCGTGGCCATGGCCGCCTTCGAACATTTTACGGAGCAGAAGGGTGCGACCGCACGGGGGCCGATCCCTGCGGGAGGCCCCGGCGTCCCTCCCCCGCCTCCGGCCGGCAGGGTTCAGACGCCGCCCCCGCCGCCTGGCAGCGCGCCGTCTGCGGCTCCGTCCGCCCCGACCCCGCCGCCCCCGCCTCCGGCCGCCGTGCCGGCAGACCCGGTGCTGCTGATCCGGGCCATGATCGCCGCGGCCAATGCCGACGGCGTCCTCGACGACACGGAGCGCATGCGCATCCTGGCCCAGCTCGAAGGCACGGGGCTGAGCGACGAGGAGAAGGACTTCCTGTCCGCGGAGTTCGGCACCCCCAGATCCCTGGAGGAGATTGCCGCCGCCGTGGACGGGCAGGCCGCGGCGGCGCAGGTTTTCACGGTCTCGCTCATGGCCGTGGAGGCGGACACTCCCGAGGAGCGGGAGTATTTCGAAACGCTGAGGGTGGTGCTGAGTCTTACGGACGAACAGGCCCGGTCCATCGCCCGGCGCCTCGGCCGGGGCTGTGCATAGGCCGGGGTCCGCGAACGTTTTTTTGCAGGAGAGGACGCATGTCACAATGGTATCTGAGTTTCGACGGACGCCAGGAAGGGCCCTTCGACCTGGCTCAGGCCCAGGCCCGGGCGCGCATGAATCCCCAGGGCTTCGCCTGGCGCGAGGGCTTCGCCCAGTGGGTGCCCATCTCCCAGCTCGCGGAGCTGTCCCCGGAGCGCCCCGCGGTCATGGCGCCCCCGCCGCCCGTCGGGCGCGGCACGGACGAGATCGATTTCAAGATCGTCGGCCACGAGATGCAGTTCGTGGAGATCGAACTCGACCCCGGCGAGAGCGCCGTGGCCGAGGCCGGGGCCATGATGTACAAGGACGAGGCCATCCACATGGAGGCCGTGTTCGGCGACGGTTCGGGGGCGGCGGGCGACTCGTTCATGGACAAGCTGCTGGGCGCGGGCAAGCGCATCATCACCGGCGAGAGCCTGTTCATGACGGTCTTCACCCACACGGGCCAGGGCAAGGGCCGTGTGGCCTTCGGCGCGCCGTACCCCGGCAACATCATCCCCCTGTCCCTGAGCACGGTGAACGGGACCCTCATCTGCCAGAAGGACTGCTTCCTCTGCGCGGCCAAGGGCGTGTCCATCGGCATCCATTTCCAGCGCAAGATCCTGACGGGCCTGTTCGGCGGCGAAGGGTTCATCATGCAGCGCCTGGACGGCGACGGCCAGGTCTTCATGCACGCCGGCGGCACGGTGGTGGAGCGGGCCCTGAAGCCCGGCGAGGTCCTGGACGTGGACACGGGCTGCCTCGTGGCCATGGAACGGACCGTGGAGTTCGACATCAGGCAGGCCGGCAACATCAAGACCGCTCTCTTCGGCGGCGAGGGCCTCTTCTTCGCCCGCGTCCAGGGGCCGGGCCGGGTCTGGCTGCAGTCCCTGCCCTTTTCCAGGCTGGCCGGGCGGATGCTGCAGTCTGCCCCGGGCATGGGCGGGTCCAAGGACGAGGGCTCGGTCCTCGGGCCTCTGGGCACCCTGCTCGGCGGACGCTGAGACCATCCTGGACAAACGATCGGCGGGCCGGGGGGCGACTTCCCGGCCCGTTTCGCGTTGCAAGGGGTCGCTTGCGAGGTTCCTGCCCATGGCGTAGAAGCGCGCCATGACAAAAGGAGGTGCCCACATGAAGTGGTACGCATATTTCATCATGATCGCGGCAGTGCTGTGCGCGACGGGGGCCGGGGCAGCCGAAACGCCGGCCGCGTCCCTGGCCAACGTGCAGCGGGCCATCGACGGCAACGATCAGGTGCTGCTCGAAAAGTACGTCGACCTGCGCGGCATCATCGCCCGCGGGGTGGACGTGTTCGTCAAGGACTACGCGGCGCATCCTGCCGGGGAGGGCGGGGATCCCATGCTCGACATGCTCTCCGGCGGCCTGGCGGCCCAGTCCGGCACCGCGGCCGACCAGTCCATGAAGCTCATGCTCATCGAGGAGACGCGCAAGTTCGTCATCCGCGGCGTGGCTTCGGGCGATTTCTCCGGCCGGCCGTCGCAGCGGCAGGACCTGCCCGAGGGCGGCATCTTTTCCGTGCTCTTCGCCGACGTGTCCACGGCCCGCAAGGAACTGCGCGGCGTGCAGGTGCAGCCGCCCAAGGGCGACCTGGCAGCGGCATCGGCCACCATGTTCGACCACGGCAGCAAGCGCGGCTATCCGGTGAAACTGGGCCTCAAGCGCCAGGCCGAAGGGTACTGGAAGGTCACGGACGTGACCAACATGGCGGAACTCATCCGCATCGTGCGCAAGGAGGCCGAGGCGCGGTAGACCGGACTTCCTTCAGCCTTCGTTCCACAGGAAAGCCCCGCCCGGCGGGGCTTTTTTCGTTTTCGCCCCCGGTTTCAGGGCCGGGCCAGGAGGCCCAGCCGCCGCACGGCGCGCTGCACCGGAGCGTCCATGACCAGCCCGCAATTGAGGCGGATGAAGCGCTCGAACCTGTCGGTCATGCCGAAGAGCATGCCGGGGGAGATGCCGATCCCCTCGGCGGCGGCGCGCTGGAAGAGGGTCAGGCCCGTGACGGCGTCCTCGGGCAGCTCCACCCAGAGCATGAACCCGCCGCCGGGGCGCGTGGCCCTGGTGCCGGCGGGGAAATGCCTGGCCACGGCGTCGCGCATGGCCTCGACCTGGTCCCGCAGGGCGCGGGTCAGGCGGGCCAGATGCCGCTCGTAGAGCCCCTTGTCCAGATACTCGGCCACGGCCAGTTCCGTGGCCGACACTCCGGCCAGGGTCGTCATGGCCTTGAGCTCGTGGATGACGGCCCCCTGGCCGCGGGCCGGCAGGATGTAGCCCGTCCGGTACCCCGGGGCCATGGATTTGGAGAAGGACGAGACCAGGGTCACGCCCCCGGTCCGGTCGAAGGCCTTGCAGGCCGGTGGGCGGGGGCCGTCGAAGGTGATGTCGCCGTAGACGTCGTCCTCGACCAGCGGCACGTTCCGGCGGGCCAGGAGTTCGACCAGCGCGCGCTTGCCGTCCTCGGGCACGAGGCTGCCGTCTGGGTTGCTCCAGGTGGGGGAGAGGATGCAGGCCGCGATGCGGAAGCGGTCCAGGGCCTGCTCCAGGTCGCCGAGGTCGACGCCGCGCTCGGGGTGGGACGGGATTTCCACCACCCGCAGGCCGAGCACCTCGATCATCTGCAGGAAGAAGTGGTAGGCGGGCACGGCGATGAGCACCGTGTCGCCGGGGCGTGTCAGGGCGCGCAGGGACAGGGCCAGGCCTTCGGTGGCGCCGCAGGTCAGGACGATCTCCTCCGGGGCGGCGCTGACGCCGGCCAGGGCGAGGCGGCGGGCGATCTGGCGGCGAAGCTCCGGACAGCCGGGCACCGGGCCGTAGTCGGCGCTGCGCACGGCCTGCCTGCGGGCGCAGGAGCCGAGGATGCGGGCCAGGTCCGCGGCCGGGAGCAGGCGTCCGTCCACGTGGGCCAGGCCCAGGGGCAGGATGTCGCTGCGGCCCATGGCGTCCATGGCCCGGCGCACCAGTTCACCGCGCTGTACGGCGCGCGCCACGGGCGGCTCGGCGGGGGGCATCCCGGCCCGCGGCAGGAGGGCCGGCCGCCTGCGCACAAAATAGCCGGACCTGGGCCTGGATTCCAGGACGCCGCGCCTCTCCAGTTCGGCATAGGCCTGGCCGACGGTGGTCAGGGACATGCCCGTGGACCGCGCTGTCTGGCGCAGGGACGGGGCGCGGGAGCCCGGCGGCAGCTCCCCGGATTCGACCATGGACGCGATCCGCTGCGCGACCGCCTTGTACCGCAAACCTTCCGAAAGCTCCCCGACCGTCTGCACGCCTGCCTCTTCTGTCATCATAAGATTTGTGAATTCTGTATCTGTCATCATGACAGATTCGCGGGCAATGTCCAGGCCTGTCGCAACCTCAGCAGCAGGGAAAGATTGATTTTCCCCGTACGGAGCTCTCATGTCCGCGCAACAGCACATGTCCGGCCGCCACATCCTTCTGGCGCTGTCCGTCGTTCTGGTCTGGGCCCTCAATTTTCTGGTCATCCGCATCGGACTCGACGATCTGCCGCCCCTCTTCTTCGCGGCCCTGCGCTTCACCGTGACAGCCTTTCCCGCCGTGCTCATCGTCGGCAGGCAGGGCATGCCCTGGCGTCTCATCCTCGGCGCGGGGACGTGCATCGGGGTGGGCTACTTCTCCCTGCTCTTCGTCGGCATGAAACTCGGCATGCCGCCGGGATTCGCGGCCCTGGTCTCCCAGGGACAGGTCGTGTTCACGGTCCTTTTCTCCGCGACCCTGCTGCGCGAAACGCCCTCGCCCTGGCAGTCGGCGGGGATCGGCATCGCCCTGAGCGGCCTGGCGCTGGCGGGTTTCGAGCGCATGGGCGCCCTGAATCCGGCCGGACTCGTGCTGGTCGTCATGGCCGCCCTCTTCTGGGGCCTGGGCAACGTGGTCATCAAGCGGCTGGGGCGGGGCCTGAAGGTGGACGGGTTTCGGCTGGTGCTGTGGATGTCGCTGGTGCCGCCCCTGCCCAACTTCCTCCTCTCGGCCTGGCTGGAAGAAGGGCAGTGGGCGCACCTGGCCACCTTGAGCGGAAGCGGCCTCTTCGCCCTGGCCTACACGGCCTTCGCCTCGACGCTGTTCGGCTGGGGTGCCTGGGCCTGGCTCCTGCGGCGCTACAGCGCGCCGCAAGTGGCGCCGTTCTCGCTGCTGGTGCCTGTCGTGGCCCTGGCCATGTCCGTGGCCTGGATGGGTGAGGACTTCAGTCCGCTGCTGGCCGTGGCCTCGGCCCTGCTGCTGGGAGGCGTGGGCGTGACGGTCTGCGAGCCCTGGCTGGCCCGCATCCGGCCGGCCCTGACGGGGCCGGTCGCGGTCTGGAGGCGGTGAGCTATGCTTCCTGGAGTGCTGCAACCGGCGCCCGGCGCAGGTCGGCCAGCTTGATGGCGGCCACGCCCGAAAGGAGCAGGGCGCTGCCCAGGACCTGCACCGGAGTCAGGATCTCGCCCAGGACGAGGAAGGCGAAGACGGCGGTGAAGGCCGGCTCCAGGGAGACGATGATGTTGGCGATGCTCGCGTCGAGAAGGGTCAGGCTGACGTTGTAGAAACCGTATCCGCCCACCGTGGGGATGGCGCCCAGCAGGATCATCACGGTCCAGCCGCGCACGCTGTCGCCCAGCCAGAACAGGTCCGCGGCGCGCACGGCCGATCCCGGGACGCTTCCGCCCGTCATGTTGATCAGGAAGAGGAACGAGCCGGCAAAGGCGAAGATGTAGAGGAGCGTGGTCCACGGCGAAATGCCGCGCTCGGAGGTCACGCGGCCCATGAGGCTGTAGGCCGTGTAGCACAGGCCCGTCAGCAGTCCGGCCACGACGCCCAGGAGGTTGACCTGCCAGGTCGCGGCCTGCAGCGCGCCGGAAATGAGGGCGCAGCCGCCCATGCACAGGGCGATTGCCGTGATCTTCATCCAGCCCATGCTCTCGCCCAGGAACTTCCAGCCCAGGACGGCGGTGTAGGCCACGGAGCAGTAGACCATGACCGTGGCCACGGCCGCGCCGTTGTTGGCCACGGAAATGGCCCACAGGCCGTTGAAGCCGGCCAGCATGAGCCCGAACAGGGCCAGGAAGGGCAGGTGCGCCCGGTCCACGCGCAAGAGGCGGGGGCTGGCCACGAGCATGACCGGGAGCAGGGTCGCGACCACGAAGACGTTGCGCCAGAAGGCCAGCACCAGGGGCGGCATGTCGAAGTTCGTGACCAGGTAGCGGATGAAGATGGAGGTCGTGGACAGGAACACGGCGCTGACGAGGGCGGCGGTGTATCCTTGGGCGGAGCGGGACATGGCCATGGGGAATCTCCTTCTTGTGCTGGGCTGGAAGGTGGTCTAAAGGGAAATTGGCCCTGCAAGAAGGGGCAATTTTTCAGAAAAACGACCAGTCCAATTTTCCCCGGAGTACACAGTGCGCCTCGCCCTCGACTACGAATCCGGACAGCCCCTCTATGTTCAGATCGGCAGGCACTTCCGCGACGCCATCCTGTCCGACAACCTGCGTCCGGGCGTGCGCCTGCCGGCGGTGCGAGCCCTGGCTGCGAGCCTCGGCGTGAACCGGGCCACGGTGGAAAGCGCCTATGCCGAACTCGTGGCCGAAGGGCTCGTCGCCCCCCGTCAGGGCAGCGGCTTCTACGTGCTGGCCCACGCGCCGGGCGAACCGGCCGTGGCGTCCCGTTCCGGGGACTGGCCCGCCTGGCAGGGGCGACTGCGGTACGGCGGCTACGAGGCCATGAGCGCCTACCTGCCCGAGGCCAGCCGCCAGACGGACTGGATCGCCCTGGACGGCGGGGCCTGCGACCCCAGGCTCTTCCCCATGGACGAGTTCCGCAGGATGCTCGGGCAGGTCATGCGCCGGGACGGGGCCGCGGCCGTGGAGTACGGGGAGATCGGCGGGTACCGCCCCCTGCGCGCCACTCTGGCCCAGGTCCTGGCCAGCCAGGGCGTGCAGACGAGCGCCGACAGCATCCTCATCACCGCCGGTTCCCAGCAGGCCCTGTCCCTGGTCGCCGCGCTGCTCTTGGCCCCTGGCCAGAGCGTGGTGGCGGAGCGGCCGACCTATGCCGGCGCCCTGGACGTCTTCCGCGCCCGCGGTCTGGCCATCCATACCGTGGGCGTGGACGAGGACGGCATGGACGTGGACGAGCTGGAGCATGTCCTCGAACGCCACCGCCCGGGCCTGATCTACACCATCCCCAATTTCCACAACCCCACGGGCGCCTGTCTCGACGGACAGCGGCGCAGGCGGCTCATCAGCCTGGCCGGGCGTTACGACGTCCCCATCCTGGAGGACGACTACGTCGGCGACATCCGCTACGAGGGCCGCGCCCAGCCCACGCTCAAATCCCTGGACCCCGACGGCCGCGTCATCTACGTCGGCACCTTCTCCAAGATGCTCATCCCCGGCCTGCGCGTGGGCTTCGTGGTGGCCGACGGCCCGGTCTACGACCACCTTTTGCGCTCCAAACGCTGCCATGACCTGGCCACTTGCAACCTCATCCAGCGCGCTCTGCGCGAGTACGTGTCCGTGGGCCGCTACGGAGCCCATCTGCAGCGTTCCTGCACGGTCTACCGCCGCCGCCGCGACGCCATGCTGGCCGCCCTGGAGCGGCACATGCCCGCGGGTTCGTCCTGGGTGCGCCCCAAAGGCGGCCTCTTCGTCTGGGCCAGGCTGCCGGAGGGCATGAAAGCCTCGGAGGTGCTGCCCAGGGCCTGCGGGGAGGGCATGATTTTCGCCCCGGGCGGGAATTTCCACCTCGACCCTGCCGAGGGCGAAGGCTGCATGCGGCTGAACTTCGCCTCGAACAGCGAGGAGGTCATCGAGGAGGGAATACGGCGACTGGGGCTGGCCATGGGCCGCCAAGGCCGCCCGGGGCGTTGTTGATCGCGCGGCAGCCGTGTATCTCTCAACGGACGTTTGCGATTCGGACCAAGACAAGGAGGCGTTCATGCCCGAGACCCCATCCGCCGAAGCCTGTTCCCTTTGCGGCCGCAGCGGCGACATCCAGAACCTTGTGCCCATCTCCGCACTGCGCCCCTCGCTGCAGCGCTTCATCCTGTCCCTCCATCCCGGTCTGGATGACGAAAGCCGGGTCTGCGCCGAGGACTTGAACGAGTACCGGGACCGTTTCCTGGCGGAGATGCTGGAGGAGGAGAAGGGCGAACTGACGCGGCTGGAGGAGGATGTCCTGCGCAGCCTGCGGGACCAGGACCTCCTCTCCTCCAACATCAACGAGGAATATTCGGAATCCCTGACCATGGGCGAACGGCTGGCGGACAGGTTGGCCGACTTCGGAGGCAGCTGGAAGTTCATCCTCATCTTCGCCGGCACTCTCGTGGTCTGGATCTGCTGGAACGCCTACCAGGCGGCCCAGGCCTTCGACCCGTACCCCTTCATTCTGCTCAATCTGGTGCTCTCGTGCCTGGCCGCCCTGCAGGCCCCGGTCATCATGATGAGCCAGAACCGGCAGGAGGCCAAGGACCGTCTGCGCTCCGAGAACGACTACCAAGTCAACCTCAAGGCCGAGCTGGAGATCAAGCATCTGAACGAGAAGGTCGACCACCTGCTGACGCGCCAGTGGCAGCGCCTGCTGGAAATCCAGGACCTTCAGGTCCAGCTCATCGAGGATCTGCGCAGCCGCTCCGGCGAAGGCCCGTCGCGTCGGGAGAGGGCCGGATGATCCTGCCGCCGATGGCCGAACTCCTGGCCACGTACGGTTACGCGGTGCTGCTCGTGGGAACGTTTCTCGAAGGGGAGAGCGTGCTCGTCGCTGCCGGCTTTCTAGTTGTGTGCGTCAAGTTCTGCAAATTCTTCCACGACATGATGGGTAACCTCAAGCAGCTGGCGACCGAGAATGGGCCCACCCAGAGCTCGTCGGAGGTCGCCAGATGCGTTCTCCATTAAGCAACCAGTTCCATCAATGCTTTCTTCTTTAACTCTGTGAGCAGGCTCATATCCAGGTATCTGTTTGCCTCGATCCAGTTCTCATGCGTCTCTACCGCAAGGGCTCGGATCAAACGTAAGCAGCTTTCTTCATTGGGAAATATCCTGACAACCAATGTCCGACGTTTGATCTCTTCATTGAGTCTTTCCAGCATGTT
>NZ_AUAR01000021.1 GCF_000428825.1 Desulfomicrobium escambiense DSM 10707
GACGAGATCGTCCAGGCCAGCCTGGACAGATACATCGTGGAGCAGGCGTTCCGTCAGACCAAGGACGATGACCTGATCAGCATGTTCCCGATACGGCACTGGACCGATTCGAAAATCAAGTGCCATTTCCTGAGCTGCATCATAGCCTTGGCGTATCTGCGTCTGATCGAATTGAAGCTGGAAGACGCCGGCATCCACATGACCGCCCAACGGACCATGGACCTCATGCGCAATCTGCACTCGTGTCTGTGCTGGAACGGAGAGAAGGAAAAGGCATGGCGGATGATTGAGGAGCCAACACAGGATCAGGCCAGGGTCCTGACTGCGTTCGGCTATGAAGTCGAGCGTGGGGTCTTACAGAAAATCAAGAGCTAATATGCTGTATTGTTGGGAATAATCGACTCATTTGATCAAAAACTTTCGAAACTCCTGCTGAACATCCCGGACAAGCGGAAGGCCCTGCTGGCTGCGGGCATTCTCGGGGTGTCGGTTGGCGTGGCCGCCTTGGACCTGCTTCCCGCCGCGGTGTCCTTCGCTGGCGGAGTGCTGGCGTCCATGGCGCTGCGGACCGTCCCGCTGCGCACTGTCTACGAGGCGGTCGACTGGCCTGTGGTCATCTTGTTGGGGGCGCTTCTGCCTGTAGCGGGCGCCATGCAGAGCACCGGCTTGGCGGACCTGATCGCGCGCCTGCTGCTGGACACCATGGCGCAGGGAAATGCCTTTGTCGGCCTGGCGGTGATCATGGCCACGACCATGGTGCTGACCGATTTCATGAACAACACCGCCACCGCGGCCGTGATGGCTCCCGTCGGGCTGGGCGCAGCGCTCAGGCTGGGCGTGAACCCGGACACGTTTCTCATGGCGGTCGCCATCGGGGCTTCCTGCGCCTTCCTGACCCCTATCGGACACCAGAACAACACCCTGATCCTCGGCCCCGGGGGTTTTCGTTTCGGCGACTACTGGCGCATGGGGCTGCCGATGGACGTTCTCGTCCTGTCCGTAAGCCTTCCGCTGCTGCTCATATTCTGGCCGTTGTGAGGGGTGCGCGCAACAGGGCCGCGAGCCGTCACTGCTTGCCGGACGCCGGCGCGACGAGAAAGGCCGCCTGCCTTGTGGGAAAGCAGGCGGCCCAGGGAGGGGGAGGGAGCAGGCGTTCCGAAGCCTCCAGGCATCGTCCGATGCCGGGGGGCTAGGGCAGCATCCAGCTCAGGGGGTAGGCCTGGAGATATGTCAGCACACTGACGAAGATGATCATCGCGATGGAGTGCTTCAGGGTGAAGAGGAAGAGGTTGCCTTCCTCGCCGACCATGTTGGCCGCGGCCGTGGCCACGGAGATGGACTGCGGGGAGATCATCTTGCCGGTGACACCGCCGGAGGAGTTGGCGGCCACGCACAGTTCCGGGGACACGCCGATCTGCTGGGCGGTGGTCATCTGCAGGTTGCCGAAGAGCAGGTTCGACGAGGTGTCGGAGCCGGTCAGGAACACGCCCAGCCAGCCGATGACCGGCGAGAAGAGCGGGAAGAAGTGGCCGGTCTGGGCAAAGGCCAGGCCCAGGGTGGAGCTCATGCCGGAGTAGTTCATGAGGTAGGCCAGGCCCACGATCATGGCGATGGTCACGATGGGGAAGCGCAGCTGCACCACGGTCTTGCCGAAGCAGGACACGGCGCGTCCGACGCCGTATTTGGGCAGCACGGCCAGGGACAGGATGCCGGCGATGAGGACGGCGGTGCCGGGGGAGGTCAGGTAGTTGAACTTGTACATGGCCTTGTAGACGGTGTCCTGGGCCACGACGGGCACGGTCTTGCTGATCAGGGAATCCAGGCCCGGCCAGGCGAAGGTGATGACCGTGGACTTCATCATGTCCTGCACGGGCTTGAGGCCCCAGATGAAGACCATGGCGGCGAGGATGACCCAGGGCATCCAGGCGCGGATGACATCACTCTGGGAGTAGTTGCAGACGGCCTTGCCGGTGGAGGCGGGCTCGTTGGGGAAGCGCCAGATGCTCTTGGGCTGCCAGACTTTGAGGAACATGCCCAGACCGACGATGGTGGCGATGGCCGAGAGGACGTCAGGGAGCATGGGGCCGACGAAGTTGGAGGTCACGAACTGGGTCGTGGCGAAGCACAGGCCGGCCACGATGCAGGCCGGGAGCACTTCCATGGAGCGCTTGAAGCCGCACATGGTCACGGACAGCCACAGGGGCACGATGATGGACAGGAAGGGCAGCTGGCGGCCGGTGATGGCGCTGATGTGCATGACATCGAGCTTGGTCAGTTCGGCCACGGCGATGATCGGGATCCCTAAGGCGCCGAAGGCCACGGGAGCGGTGTTGGCGATGAGGCAGAGGCCGGCGGCGTAGAGGGGGTTGAAGCCCAGGCCGACGAGCATGGCGGCGGTGATGGCCACGGGCGTGCCGAAGCCTGCCGTGCCCTCGATGAAGGAGCCGAAGGCGAAGGCGATGAAGATGGCCTGCAGGCGCCGGTCCTCGGTGATGGTGGCCAGGGAGCTCTTGATGATCTCGAACTGTCCGCTCTCGACGGTCATGTTGTAGACCCAGATGGCGGTGACGACGATCCAGACGATGGGGAAGATGCCGACCCCGGCGCCGTAGAGAAAGGATGAGGCGGCCAGCTGGACGGGCATGCCCCAGACCGCCACGCCCACGATCAGGGCGCCGAGCACGGCCAGGCCAGCGGCGAAATGCCCTTTTGCTCTTTTCACCGCAAGCATGAAAAAGAGGATGTAAAGCGGAATTGCCGCAACAAGGGCAGATCCCACAATACTGTTAAAGGGGTCATAAACCTGAATCCAATTCATAGAAGCTCCAAATGCGTTAAAGGTTGTGCCGAATTATCCCCAAAAAAGAGCTGTTACGGCAAAAGCGATTTTCCGGCCTGCGCGGCCAACTCGTAGACGGGGCCCGGCAGGATGCCGAGGGCCAGGAGAACGGCCGCGAAAAGTGTGCCGAGGGCCAGGCCGCTGTTTTTGCTCTCGGACGCGGACGATGGGTCATGCGTGTAGGCATGGCGGACCAGGCTCAGGTAGAAATAGATGGAGATGGCCGTGTTCAGGGCCGCGATGATGACCAGCCAGTCGTAGCCCCGGCCCCAGGCCGCGGTGAGCAGAAAGAGCTTGCCCATGAAGCCCGCTGTGGGCGGCAGTCCGACCAGGGAGAACGCGGCCACGGCCAGGACGAAGGCAAAGACCGGGCTGCGCTGATGCAGTCCGTCCAGGTCCGCGTAGCTCATGTTCCGGCCGTCCTTGGAGAGATGGCAGACGACCCAGAAGCAGGTCAGGTTCATGAGGATGTAGACCAGCGCGTAGAACGAGGCCGAGGCCAGTCCTTCGGCGGTCCCGGCCACGAGGCCGATGATGACGTATCCGGCGTGGGCGATGGAGGAGTAGCCGAGCATGCGCTTCACGTCGTCCTGGACCAGGGCCGAGAGGTTGCCGAAGGTCATGGACACCGCGCCCAGGATGGCCAGGATGGTCATGCCCGGCTGACCCGGCACCAGAAGGGAGGCCAGGCGGACCAGGACGACCACGGCCCCGAGCTTGGGCAGGGTCGCGGCGTAGGCCGCCGTCTCGTTGCTCGTGCCCTGGTAGACGTCCGGGCACCAGAAGTGGAAGGGGAACAGGGCCAGCTTGTACATGAACCCGGCCATGAACATGATCAGGCCGACCAGGGCGCCGGGGTTGGTGGCGAAGTCCCACTGTCTGGTCGTGAGCTCCGCGAGGAATGTCGTGTGCTGGGCCGCGGTGATGTAGGCGAACCCGTACAGGGAGACCGCCGTGGCCGCAGCGCCGAAGAGCACGTACTTGATCCCGGCCTCGGCTGCGCGCTTGTCGCCAGCCCGCAGGGGGATCAGGGCGTAGAGGGCGTAGGAGGAGATTTCAAGGGAGATGTAGATGGTCATGAGTTCCACGGAACTGGCTAGCAGCATCAGGCCCCATGCCGACAGACACAGCAGCATGGAATAATCCGCGCGCATCTCGTCTTTGAGCGTCGCCTGGCCCCTGGAGTTCGTCACGGCGATGAACAGACCCAGGGCCACGGCCATTTTCATGAATTGGGACAGGGGGTCCACCTGGTAGGTGCCGCCGAAAAGCAGGGCCGACTGGCCGAGGCTCGCCCCCGCAGCGGCCAGGACGGCCAGGCAGCCGACGGGGAGCCAGGTTCCGGCCACATCCTTGCCCGGTTTCGCGACCACTAGGCAGAAAATCAGGACGATCAGCCCCAGAAGCAGGATTTCAGGGAGAAGCGCGAGGGTCATTGGTTTGCCTCCTTGCCGTTCATCAACGGGGTATGGGCCAGGTTGATGGGCCTGGCGGTAGCCGCGTCCTCGGTCCTGGCCGAGAAATCCGTGAGCAGTTTGTCGATGGACGGGTCCATGACCTTGAGCGTCATGGTCGGGGCCAGGCCGATGTAGAGCACGAAGACCGCCAGCGGCGCGAGGTAGATCCATTCACGCGGGCACAGGTCGGTGAATTTTGCGCCTTTGCTCGGTACGCCCCAGGCCAGCTTCTGCAGCAGGCGCAGCATGTAGGCCGCGGCGAGCATGGCGCCGGGGATGGCCAGGCCGCCGACCAGCAGGCTCTCCTGGAACGCGCCCACCAGGACCAGTGCCTCGCCGACGAAGGAGTTGGTGCCCGGGAAGCCCAGGGAGGACAGGGAGAAGAGCCCGAAGAAGAACATGTAGGCCGGCAGGTATTTGCCCAGGCCCATGTTTTCGCTGATCTCGCGGCTGTGGCTGCGCTCGTAGGCCGCGCCGACGAGCATGAACAGGCCGCCGGTGGTGATGCCGTGGTTGAGCATCTGCATGACCGCCCCTTCCACGCCGCGCTGGCTGAAGAGGAAGATGCCCAGGGTCACGAAGCCCATGTGGCCCACGGACGAGTAGGCGATGAGCTTCTTCATGTCCTTCTGCCCGAGGGCGATGACGCCTCCGTACAGGATGGAGGCCAGGGACAGGGCGATCATGAGCGGGGCGAAGGTCACGCAGGCGTCCGGGGTCAGGGGCATGCAGAAGCGCAGGAAGCCGTACGTGCCCATCTTCAGGAGCACCGAGGCCAGCAGGACCGACCCCGCCGTGGGCGCCTCGACGTGGGCGGCCGGGAGCCAGGTGTGGAAGGGGAACATGGGGCATTTGATGGCGAAGGCCAGGGCCATGGCCAGGAAGGCCCAGAACTGCAGCCTGGGGCTGAAGGTCTTGGTCATCAGTTCCGGGATGGAGAAGGTTCCGCCCGCGGCATAGAACGCGATGATGGCCACCAGCAGGAGCGTCGACCCCGCCAGGGTGTAGAGGAAGAACTTGATGGACGCGTAGCGCTTGTTGGGGCCGCCCCAGACCGCGATGAGCAGGTACATGGGCACGAGCATGGCTTCCCAGAAGAGGTAGAAGAGCACGAAGTCCAGGGCCGCGAAGACGCCGACGCAGGCCGAGGTCATGAGCAGCAGGACGATGTGGAACTCCTTGATGCGCTTGGAGATGTAGTGCCAGGAGCAGAGCACGCACAGCGGCAGGAGGGCCACGGTCAGCATGATCATGAGCAGGCTGATGCCGTCGATGCCGAGATGGTAGGTCAAACCCCACTGCGGCACCCAGGATGCCTTCTCCACGAACTGGAACCCGCCCGAGGCGAGATCGAAACCGGCCAGCGGGAGCGCCAGCGCGATCTCCGCCAGCCCCGCGACCAGGGTCAGCCTGCGGATGGCCTCTTCGCCCTTCACCGCGAGCAGCGCCAGGGACGCCGCCAGGGGGAAGAAGATGAGCGCGCTCAGGACCGGAAAGGATGATGCTGTCATGTTGGTCAGTCCTTGTTTCGGGGTTAGCGGAGCAGGGTGAAGAGCATCGCCGCGGCGCCGATGCCGAAGGCCAGGATCACCGCGCCGCCGATGTAGTCCTGCAGCTTGCCGTTGACCGTCGATGCCGTATGGCGGCCGATGCCGCGCACGCCGAGGGCGCTGCCGTCCAGGATGCCGTCGATGACGAGCTGATCGCAGTAGTTGGCTTCCTTGGCGCGTTCCAACAGGCCGCCCAGGCCGACCTTCCGGTAGATTTCGCTCCACCAGGCGTCGACCACGGCGAAGGGGTACTGGCAGAAGAACAGGAAGATCCTGCCGATCCAGATGTAGAAGAACTCGAAGTCCAGGTTCTGCTTGGCCGCCGGGGTCAGGCGCCCCACCATGAGTGAGAAGCCCAGGCCCGTGAAGCCGAGCAGGATGGAGATCTGGAGCACGTGCCACGGCGTGTAGGGCACGTAGTCGGCTTCGAAGGGCAGCAGCGAGTACAGCAGGTGTGGCTGGATGCCGATGATGAAGCACAATGCCGCGCCCAGGCCCATGGCCACGTACATGTTGGCCGGGATGGGGGTGATGGGCCGGGTCATGTCGTCGGGCTTGGCGTAGAAGGCGAAGTACGGGAGCTTCAGGCCGACGGACAGGAATGTGCCGATGGAGGCCAGTTCAAGCCCCAGCGCCAGCCAGGTGCGGTGCGCCTCGGCGGCTCCGGCGATGACCATGGTCTTGGACACGAAGCCCGAGAAGAGCGGCATGCCCGAGATGGACACGGCCGCGACCATGTACAGCACGAAGACCCAGGGCAGACGGCGGACCAGGCCGCCGAGCTCGGACAGTTTGGCCGTGCCCGTGGCGTAGAGCAGCGCGCCCGTGGTCATGAACAGCAGGCCCTTGTAGATGATGTGGGCGTAGGCGTGGGCGCAGGCGCCGTTCAGGGTCAGCTGGGAGGCGATGCCGATGCCGGCGACCATGTACCCGACCTGCGAGACGATGTGGTAGGACAGGATGCGCCGGGCGTTGTTCTCGATGGTGGCGTAGCAGACGCCGTAGATGGCCATGATGGTCCCGCCGATGGCCAGGACCTCGAAGCCGGAGAACCCGCGCAGCAGGACGTACACGGCCGTCTTGGTCGTGTAGGCCGACATGAACACCGCGCCGGTGATGGTCGCCTTGGGGTAGGCGTCGGGCAGCCAGGCGTGCAGGGGCACGACGGCGGCGTTGACGCAGAACCCGGCCAGGATGAGGTAGTCGTACCATTGGGCCGAGGCCGGGATGATGGCCTCGAAGGCGAAGCTGCCCGTGGCCTGGTGCCGGATCAGCATGCCCGCCAGGAGCATGAGCCCGCCCAGGGTGTGGAACAGGAAGTAGCGGAAACCCGCCGCCGTCGAGCGCGGGGCGCGGTTCAGCCAGATGAGCATGGTCGAGGCGATGCTCATCAACTCCCAGAAGAGGAACAGGGTCAGGTAGTCGCCGGCGAAGACGCAGCCGAAGCCGCCCGCCACGTACAGGTTGGCGGCCACGTGCTGGGCCCTGTCCTTGAGGTGCAGGGCGTAGATGAACCCGATGACCGACTGGATGGCGAAGACGTGGGCGAAGACGATGGACAGCGTGTCCACCCTGCCCATGGTCAGAATCTGCCCGAGGTAGTGGATGACCCCGTGCGTGCCCGTCGGCATGGTCAGCACCGATGCCACGGCCATGAGGGCCGGGATGGGCAGGAGCCAGCGGTATTTGTCGGTCCTGATGAGCGGGATGAGCAGCGCCGCGATCAGGAACGGGACGGAGGGGTGCTGGAAGCTAGCGGTCATAGTAGCCCTCCTTCTTGCCCAGGAAGGCGTGGGCGGCCCCCTTGCAGATCCGGACCATGGCGACCGTGGCGACGAGCGCGAACACGGCCCAGTATCCGGGCTTATCCTCACCGGCGAAGTGCGGGTGGTGGGAATAGATGAGGACGTTCAGTCCGACCAGAAGGACCATGATCCCGTACATGACCTTTTTCCAGAAGCCGAGGTTTTGACGGGCCTTGCCCAGAAGTTCGCCAAGCGTGCTTGTTTCCATGGCTACCCTCGAAATCCCGTGAAAATGTTGATGAAACCGAAGAAGAGCTGCGGATAGAAACCCAGCAGCACGCTGATGCAGGCCGTGATGGTCAGGGGAATGACCATGGTCATGGGGGCTTCGGAGTAGTGGTCGTAGTCGACCGTCGGGTCGGGGGCCATGAAGAAAGCCCGGTAGATGATCGGGGTGAAGTACCCGGCATTGAGGATCGTGCTGCCGAGGAGCGCGCAGAGAATGATGATCTGGTGGGCCTGCATGGCCCCGTTGATCAGGTACCATTTGGACACGAACCCGCAGACCGGCGGCATGCCGATCATGGACAGGGAGGCCAGGGAGAACATGGCGAAGGTGATGGGCATCTTGCGCCCGAACCCGCCCATGAGGCTGATCTTCTTGTTGTGCGTGGCCACGTAGATGGCGCCGGCCGCGAAGAAGAGGGTGATCTTGGAGAAGGCGTGGTGCGCGATGTGGGCCAGGCCGCCCGTGACCGCGTCGGGCGTGAGCATGGTCACGCCGATGATGACGTAGGACAGCTGGCTGACGGTGGAGTAGGCCAGCCGGGCCTTGAGGTCGTCCTTGGTCAGGGCGATGATGGACGCCACCACGATGGTGAAGGCGGCCAGGTAGGCCGTGGGGATGCCCAGGTTCAAGGCGTTCATGGTCTCAAGGCCGAAGCCCGACAGGATGATCCGGCTGACGGAGAAGACGCCCGCCTTGACCACCGCCACGGCGTGCAGCAGGGCCGAGACCGGCGTGGGCGCGACCATGGCCGAGGGCAGCCAGTTGTGGAAGGGCATCAGCGCCGCCTTGGCGAGACCTGCGATGTAGAGCACGTAGGTCAGCTGCACCAGGAAGGGGTCGGCGTCGGCCGGGAAGATGCCCTTGACCACGTCCCCGAGCTGGAAATCGAGGGTGCCGCAGATGACGTAGGTCAGGACCATGGCCGGGAGCAGGAAGAGCTTCGACGTGCCCATGAGGTAGACCATGTACTTGCGTGCGCCGCTGAATCCTTCTTCGTCCTGATGGTGCGCGACCAGCGGGTACGTGAAGATGGAGATGATCTCGTAGAACAGGTAGAGCGTGAAGATGTTCGCGCTCATGGCCACGCCCACCGCGCCGAAGATGGCGATGGCGAAGCAGAAGTAGTAGCGCGTCTGGGCGTGCTCGTTCAGGCCGCGCATGTAGCCGATGTTGTAGCTCGTGGCCAGGAACCACAGGAAGCTGGCCACGATGCCGAAGATCATGGTCAGCCCGTCGGCGCAGAGCTTGACGGTGATGCCCGGCAGCAGGGTGAAGACGGTCAGGGTTTTGATCTCGCCGCCGAGCACGCCCGGGACGAGGGAGAGCATGAAGCCGAAGGTCAGGGCCGCGGCGACGAAGGAGACCGCTTCGCGGGTGTTCGGGGTTTTGCGGAATATCCAGATGCCCAGGGGGGCCAGGCCCGTGACGATGAGGGGGATGAGGAGTGCCGGTGTGTCCATTTAGTCCCTCAGTGTGGCGATGGTGTCGGTTTCCACGGAGCCGAAGCGCCGCAGCACAACCAGGATGATGGCCAGGACCAGGGTCGCCTCGGCGGCGGCCAGCCCCATGATCAAAAGCGACGACAGCTGGCCGAGGACGTCATCGGCCGGGGTCAGCTTGGCCGAGGCGACGATGGACAGGCCCGCGCCGTTCAGGAGCAGCTCGACGCTGATGAGCATGCCCACGAGGGTTTTGCGCTGGACGAGGCCGAAAAGGCCCAGACCCAGGAGCGCAAGCCCCGCCAGATGAAAGAGAAAGAGCGAGTTCATGCCTCCTCCCTCCGTTTGAAGCCAAGCAGGACGGCCCCGGCCATGGCCACCAGGAGCACCACGGAAATGAGCTCGAAGGCCAGCCCGTAGGTGCCCAGGAGTCCCTGCCCCAGTTCCTTGACGCCCGTTTCGGCGGGCACGTCCACGGTCTGCTTGAAAGCCTTGAAGCAGACCGCCCCCAGCAGGGCCACGGGTGCGGCCGCGGCCAGGAAGGCCATGGGCCTGCGCCGGGACGGGGTCTGCTCCTCGCCGCCCGCCGGCGGGCGGGTCAGCATGATGGCGAAGAAGATCAGGACGCTGATGGCCCCGACGTAGATGAGCAGCTGCATGAGGCCCACGAAGGGGGCATTCATGAGGAAATACATGCCGGCGACGCCGAACATGGCCGCCACCAGACCGACCAGGGCCCGGACCAGGTTCGGGTTGGTCACGGCCACGAACCCGCCGCCGACGATGATGGCCAGGTACAGGCCGTAGGCGAGAAATGCGAGTGTTTCCATAATCATTCCGCCTTGTTGACGTGTTTGGGCAGCCGTGAGCGCAGCCGGGCGACGAGGTCGAACTGGAAATCCTGCCGTGAATACCCCGCAATGTTGATGTTCTGCGAGAAGCGGATGGCGCTTGCGGGGCATGACATCACGCATTGCCCGCACAGGGAGCAGAGGGTGAAGTCCAGCCGGAAGGTTTCGGGGTCCTTGGGCGCCTTGGGCTTGACGCCCTGCTCGACTTCCTCGGGCGTGGGCGCGGGGGCTTTCTTTTTGGTCACGGTGATGCAGCCCGAGGGGCAGGCCTTGGCGCACGTGCCGCAGGAGATGCAGCGCGGGGTCAGGGGGTCGCCGTCCTCGGGGACTAGCTCGATGTGGCCCCGGAACGTCGCCAGATTGTCCACTTCCTGACGGGGGTAGTGGATGGTCACGTTGGGCTGCAGGAAGTATTTCCCGGTGATGTTCAGGCCGACGACGAGGGACCACATGCCCTGGGCCGCGCGCTTGATTTCTTCGAGTCTGTACACGCGACGCCTCCTAGAGTTTGACGATGATGGTGACGTAAACCAGGTTCACGAGGGCCAGGGGCACGAGCCACCGCCAGCACAGGTTCAGGAGCTGGTCGAAGCGCACCCGGGGATAGGTCCAGCGGATCTGGATGATCAGGAAGATGAGGGCGTACATCTTGAGCAGGAACCACCACCAGCCGGGGGCGAAGGGGCCGTTCCAGCCGCCCAGGAAGAGCACGGTGGCCACGGAGCAGACCACGACCATGTTGGCGTACTCGGCCATGAAGAAGAGGCCGAAGCCCATGCCCGAGTATTCCGTGTGGAAGCCCGCGGTCAGTTCGCTTTCCGCCTCCGGGAGGTCGAAGGGAGCGCGGTTGGTCTCGGCCAGGGCGCAGATGAAGTAGATGATGAACCCCAGCGGGTTAATGAGGGCGTTCCACTGCCAGGGCAGGGCGCCCTGCCCGGCGGAGATCGTGGCCAGGTCCAGGCTGCCGGTCATGAAGGCGACCGAGAGCACGGACAGCAGCAGGGGAATCTCGTAGGCCACGTTCTGGGCCACGGAGCGGGCCGCGCCAAGGAGACTCCACTTGTTGTTGGAGCCCCAGCCGGCCAGGCACAGCGAGAGCACGCCGAAACCGGCGAAGGCCAGGATGAGCACGATGCCCAGGTCGAGCTTCAGGGCCACCAGGTTCGGGCCGAAGGGGATGGGAAGCATGCACAGGGCCACGGGCATGAAGCACATGATGGGCGCCAGCCAGAAGATGACCGGATCGGCGTCCTTGGGCGTGGTCAGCTGCTTGCCCATGAGCTTCAGGCCGTCCACCAGGGGTTGGAGTATGCCGTGGGGGCCCACTTCGTAGGGGCCGGGGCGGCGCTGGACATGGCCGGCGATTTTCCGCTCGGCATAGACCAGGGCCAGGGCGTTCAGGGCCACGAAGACCAGGATGCCCACCAGTGCCACGAGGATGCGCAGGAGTTGCGGGTCGATCATCGGTCAATCTCCGGGATGACGAGGTCAAGGCTGCCCAGGATGGATACGGCGTCCGCCAGGAGCGTGCCCTGGCTCAGTTCCGCGAAAAGGCTCAGGTTCGAGAAGCTCGGGGCGCGCAGCTTGACGCGGTAGGGGCTCCCTCCGCCGTCGCTCTGCAGGTAACAGCCGATTTTGCCCCGCGCCCCTTCCACGGCGAAGTAGACCTCGCCGGCCGGGACTTTCGGCTTCTTGGGCATCTTGGCCTGGATGTCGCCTTCGGGGATCCGGGCCACGGCCTGTTCGACGATGTTCAGGCTCTGTTCGAGCTCCTGCATGCGCACCAGGTAGCGCCCCAGGGCGTCGGTGCGAGGGCTGGTGGGGATGGTGAAATCCAGGTCCGGATAGACGGAATAGGGCTCGGCCCGACGCACGTCGTAGGCCACGCCGCTGCCGCGCAGGACCGGGCCCGTGGCGCCGTAGCGCACGGCCATGTCCACGGGGATGTGCCCGATGTCCTCGACCCGGCCGAGGAGGATGAAGTTGTCCGTGACCAGGGACTTGTACATGGGCAGACGGTCGCGCAGCCGCGCGATGAAGCGGATGATGCGCTCCTTCAGCTCGTCGCTCATGTCCGCGACCACGCCCCCGAAGGTGAAGGAGGCGTAGGTCAGGCGGGAGCCGGTCATGTCCTGGAGGATGTCCAGGAGCTCCTCGCGGTCGTCGAATGCGTAGAGGATGGGGGTGAAGGCGCCCAGGTCCAGGAGGTAGGCGCCCCACCAGAGCAGGTGCGAGGAGATGCGGTTCAGTTCGCAGGTGATGACGCGCAGGTACTCGGCCCGCGGCGTGGGCGGGGTGTCGCCGAGTTTTTCCACCGCGCCCACGAATGCCCAGTTCCAGGCCAGGGCGTGCAGGTAGTCCACGCGGCCCATGTTGGTGATGAACTGGGCGTAGGTTTTCCCTTCCGCCATCTTCTCGTGCATGCGGTGGATGTATCCGAGCACGGGGTCGGCGCGCAGGATGTACTCGCCGTCGATCTCCAGCATGACGCGCAGGACGCCGTGGGTCGAAGGGTGCTGGGGTCCCATGTTCAGGATGAGGGTGTTGTCCTGTTTCCCCTGCTCGAAGTGCTGCGTGTAGAATCCGCGCTCGGCGATCTGTTCCTTGGTGAACATCATGCCTCCTCAGGGGTTGTCGGGGCCTGGGCCCAGGGAAAGAGCGTGGCCAGGGGGATTTTGCCCTGATCCGGTTTCCTGAGCGGGGGCGTCGGGGCGTCGGGCGGCAGGAGCAGGGGGAGCAGGTTGTCGTGCCCGTTGAAAACCGTGCCGTAGAAGTCGAAGCATTCCCGCTCGTGCCAGTCCGCGCCGGCGAAGATGTCGGCGATGGAATTGATGGAGTTGTCGGGGCTGACGGCCATGCAGCAGATGCGCCCCGGGCGGTCGAAGTGGTCGTAGTGATAGAGCACCAAGGTGCCTTCCCGCACTTCGGACACGGTCACGTCCTCGATGTGATAGCCCTTTTCGCGGCAGAGCCTGGCGGCCTCCCGAACCTTGTCCGGCGGGATCAGGACGGAAAAGGTCAGGCCCGTCTTGAGCGGATCCTGGGCGGCGGCGAAGAGGCAGGGGAGATTCTGGAGAAAATGTGCGCTCATGGCTCGATCCCTCCCATGGCCTCGGGCCACCAGCGTTTTCCGGTGATTTTCTCCTGCAGGAGGAAGAGCCCTTCCAGCAGTCCCTCGGGGCGCGGCGGGCAGCCGGGGACATAGACGTCCACGGGCACGAGCGTGTCCACGCCTTCGACCACGTTGTAGTTGTGCTCTCCGGCAAAGGGGCCACCCGAGATGGCGCAGTTGCCCATGGCGATGACGTACTTGGGCGCCGGCATCTGCTCGTACAGGCGGACCAGGGCCGGGGCCATCTTGCGCGTCACGGTGCCGGCCACGATCATGAGGTCCGACTGGCGCGGTGAGGGCCGGAAAACTTCGGCTCCGAAGCGCGAAATGTCGAAACGGGCCATGCCGACGGCCATCATCTCGATGGCGCAGCAGGCCAGGCCGAAGGTCATGGGCCACAGCGACATGGCCCGGCAGATGTCGAGCACTTGCTGCGCGGGCTTCAGGTTGAGCAGCGGCGGTTCGAGGTCTGTTACCGCCGGGGCGATACGCGGATTCGTCTGGGCCATGAGAACACTCCTTTGCTGGAAAAATAGAAGATCGCGGCGAAGAGCACGGCAATGAAGACGAGGACCTGCCAGAAGGGGAGCCACCCGGCGGTGTCTGGGTACATGGCGGCCACCGGGAAGAGGTAGAGGACGTCGACGTCGAAGGCGAGGAAGATGAGGGCATAGAAGTAGAAGGTCAGGCCAAATTGCACCCATGCCTGCCGTCCGTGCACCGGAATGCCGCATTCGTAGGACTCGGCGAAGGCGCCCCCTCTGGCCTTCGGGGCCAGCAGGAGGGACACGACAATGGGCCCGAGGGCAAATGCCAGCCCGGCCGCCAAGAATGCCAGGATCGAGACGTTCATCCAGCTGAAGACCATAGGAGACCACCTCTGTTTGAATGAATCAATAAAAACAGGTTATTACAGACAAATACGGCTACAGCTATTCCCCACGCGGGATGTCCCGGGTCCTGAACTGCCTGATATGCCGAAGGATGTGTTCGCTAGAACGCAGGAAAGACTGTCATGACGGAAAGCCGTGACAGTCCTTTTTCAGAGTAAAGGCGGTGAAGGAGTGTCGATGATGCCGTAATGAGCGGTCAAAACGGCAGTAAACGATGTTGTGAAATGTAGACGCGAGCGGAACTGGATGCTGTTCACGCCGCGAGAAAGCCGCGAGGCTTTGCGGATGGGACGACACATAAATAACCCCCCCCAAAAAAAAGAGGCATGAATCATGAGGAGGCCTCACGCCAAAGGGAGGTCTCCTTTCGATGCTTACGAGGTTAGCTGACGGGCTCGGGTCGAAAGGTACCCTACGCATGTGCGATTCGCCCCAAAGAATTGGGTCCCCCGCTTCCGCCATCGGCGGAACTCAGCAGTGTTGTGAGTCACATAGATTTGGTGTTTTTGAAAGTCAAATAATATTGATGCATACGTAGTACGAATATAAATTTCCGATTGAAATAATTGAATATAATGTTATATCCCACTGCGCTGTTGAACAAGTGATCAATTTGTGGCCAGTTCTTGGGGTGTCTTGCTTGCCTTTTGTCGATATCTGTGCCGCTATGCGAACAATAATGGTGGGTTCACCCTGTCGACTTTGGGCTTTCAGAGACAAATTTGTAGACGAATGGTCTTTCAAGGCTGCACCTGAAAGTTTCAAGAGTGAACGGTTCGCCAATGAGAAAAAGCTGCGGGTTCGGGCTGAGTTCCCCTGCTTCCGCTTCTTTTCTGTACAAGAAAATTTGAAGAACGTAGAGAGCTGCCACCGCATTGAGCGCATTTTTGAGGTTGGCTTCAGCGAAGTGTTCTTGGCGTTCATACTTCACTTTTGTATATGCCCTCCACCAAAGCGGTTGCGTGTCAACCCTCCATTTGTTCCACGGTGTCAAGGTCAAGCCGAGTCTTGGCATATGCACCTTGACCGCGCTGAATTCGGGATGATGCTTCGTGATAATTGCTTTGTAATTTCCGATATTGTCTGCAGATAATTTGTTTTCTATGGTATTGCAGTATTTTTTTGCGACAACATCAATTTCTGAGGCGGATGCAAAAAGTATGCGGCCAAGCTCTATGGAATAACTCGAAAAGTTTGGCTCGGAAATTTCCAAAAATCTGGAGAGTTGTAAAATATCATTCTCAAGAGCAATAAAGTAGTTCCAGTGTATGGCCGTCTGTTTTTGCGAAATCATTGTCAGTCTCTCTCTTTTGAATTTTTGCGATATCCTTGCGGGAGATAATGTCCCCCGCAAGGAATAAGAGATCTCAAATCGATTTTTTCAGACTAACGTGATTCGTAAAACCAGAATACGAAGAAGATAAACCCGGCAATAGCCATGAATTTCAGCAATGTCGGGATGCTTTCGCGAAAACTGTAATTCTTGGGGGTGTAGTCGACTTCCTGGCCTGATACAGGCGAGGAGGCACAATCGTGGCGCGGAGTGCTGTCTTTTGGCATAAAGCCTCCTTCATTCAATGAAATAAGGTTCACCACCGACATCAATCAGCATCGGTGGTAAAAAACGGAACGCTTATTTTAGAATATGGAACGAGGAGGCGCGCGGCTGGAAATAGCTTTGAAGCCAATTTTTCGGACAAAGCGATCAATGGCTTCAAAAACTGAAAATGTAAGGAATAGGATCGAAACGATCGGGACTTGATCGGGAATTACGGCGTCGCAAAATGTTCTGTCTGAAGATTTGGGGTTTGTCCTCTGCACAAGGTCGACAGATCCGATTGTCGACTCAGCGATGCTGGGGGCAAAATGATCCGTCTTGGATCTTTGCTCAAAAGAAGGTACGGAAGCAATGCCATAATCGTGGACTACCGACGGTGTGCAGAACACCAGTAGCAAGGATATGACCAGCCGGAGAACGCGGCGCATGTCGTGGGTCACGTCATGGGCCGCCCTGGGCTGATTGGCGGGGCGGATGGGCATCGATCTCCCTTGCCGTTCCGGATGGGGCCGGGCGTGCCGCCGGGCGGAATGCCCGCGGTCGACTTCGAGGGGTACGTTACAGCGCGGAAGGTTGTCTGACAAGAACGGATTGTCCGCCCGGCCGGCAAGGCGTGGGCGGCGCGGAAACCCCGGCCGGTGAGGCTGCGCGCGGGACTGGACATCAGAAGAGCATGTCACCGCGGAGCGATGCCTGCTGAGGAAGCACTTCCGGCACGAGCGGTTCATGAAGAGAGTACATGGCGAAGACGCACATGACAGCCAGAAGCTGAAACCACATCGGGACGGCCAGGAGCATGCCGCCATGCAGCCGTCTTACCCTTTTTAGCTCATCGCGGAGCGCTTATTGTGCCCCACAAGGGAAGCCGAAAAAGGAGCGACCATCCCCCAGATTTTGTATGAGGCAAACGTCGTCGATCCCGCCCACGCGCGTAAACCGGCGCATGTTCTTTGATTTGATGGGGGCGCATTTGAATGATATACTTGTCACTTTATGCGCCTTCTGTTCCTATTATTTGGGCTGACTGTTTAATGATAATACTTTTCTGTAGGTAATAGCAGTTTGCTCCGTGATCAGGTCCCAGTTGAATTCCTGATTCAATCGCAGGCGCTTACGAGTCAGGAGTTCTTTGGAAGAGAAAAGTTCCGGGCTATCCAGAAACGATTTGATTTTAGTAGCCAAGGCCGCAACGTCGCCCACTGGAAAAAGTTCCTCGGGTTCCGCAATTTCACGGTTGGCTGGTATATCGCTCAAGATAATGGGCAGTTCATAACTCATTGCTTCTAAGCCAACAATCGGAAGACCCTCATGGTAGGAAGGGAGGACAAACAAGCCAGCGTTGGAGTATAGTTCGCTTAGGGCAAAGCCTTTCTGAAAGCCTGTCATGACCACGTTGGGGATATTCTTCGCTTTCGCCTTCAAAGCCAGGCTGTATGCGTCCTCATGGTCCGCATCGCCGACGATCGCCAATTTCCACTCGCAATCCAGTAAGGAGAAGGCTTCGACGAGATAGTGAAAACCCTTTTCGGGCACCAAACGTCCAACAGTCAGGACATAATGGCCTTTAGTCAGTCCAAAGCTTTTCAATAACGGACCGGGAAGGGCCTTGTCAGGCAGGATAACCCCGTTCGGGATATACGTGGCATTGGTTCCATGTTTTTCTTGCATCAGGGCGCGGATAGTGCGGGACACGGCAATCATGCTGTGGGCAGAGCGAGCTCCAAGCATTTCGCCGGCGCGGAGCACCCACTTGGCAAATCTTCCCCATTTCTGTCGGTCATAGTCGGGACCATGGTTTGTCACCACAACTTTGAGGCTGGTCATACGAGCCAAAGGGGTAAGGAGCGCGGGGCCGATGGCGTGGATGTGTATGAGATCAAAATTCTTCCTATGAAGCCAGATCCATAACACGGCCAGAAAGGTGTGGACTATGGCCTCCAGTGATTTTTTCCGGGGAGACCAAAGTGGAACAACCTCTATGTCTTCAAAGCGGTAGGGATTTTTTGAGATATAGGACTTTCTGCCAATGATCGTGACACGATATCCTGTTTGGACAAGACGCGGATAGAGGTGCTGGCAATGCCGTTCAACGCCGCCTTGTACTTCGGGAATGCCGCGTAAGCCTATGACGGCTATGCGAAATGCGGAATCAGTCAGTGTCATGGCACTCAATTCCGGTTTCGCGGAGGTCACCCTGCCTTTTGTCCTGGCCGACATCGAAGTATTGAGGGTAAAATTCTATTGGCAGTCCAAGAAGGGATTTAAGTTTGTTTTTGACCACCCAAGGAAGAACTTGTTTAATGTATTTTTTCATGACAGGTGCGGCAGTTCCGACCATCCAGCAGTTCTTCGGGCAGGAACGCACACAGTTTCGGATTTTTTCAGCCTCTGGGTCGGTCCAGATTTCTTCAAATGTCTTGCCCGACCTGACATTGCCCATGCTTTTTTTCCAATATTTCTCTTCTAGGCCATTGCAAGGATAGACCTCTCCGTAAGGGTCGATGAAGAAGTTCACGCTTCCTGCTTCACAGGGAAGCATGCGTCTCTGCCCGCCGATGTAACCGATCAGACCCAGATTGAAGAGAGCGCGGAACCAACTCTTGGGGTGATTTTCCTTGAGCAGGCGACGGATAAGTTCATGAAAATTGGCAATCACTTCATCCTTGTTAGTGATGAAGTTGTCGTCTTTGTGAAAGTAATAGGAATTGTGGAATGCAGCAGTGGCGAATTCCAGATTCATGGATTTGCCCAACTCGAAAAGCCAGAGCATGTCTTCGGAATTGCGATTGGAAACGGTAATCCCAAAGCCAATGTCCTTCACGCCCATGCTTTTGAGGCCAAGCAAGGTCTTTAGGCCCCGGTCAAATCCTTCATCACGCCCACGCAAAGTATTGTTAGTCTGTGACAATCCCTCAATGCTGACCCGCACCCCAATGTTCGGAAACCGTTCGGACAGCTTGAAAATTTTCTTGTAGTGATAGCCCGAAGTGGAAATTACAATGCGCTTGGTCTTCGTGAACATAACCTCCACGATGTCCTCCAGATCATCCCGAAGAAAAGGCTCGCCACCTGTAATGTTGGCGAATTTGAACTGCGGGAGCAGTTCAAGATCTTTGGCTTTGATTTCCTGGGTTGGGTCGGTCGGATGATGCCAGATGTTGCACATTTGGCATTTCATCTGGCATCGATATGTAGTAATTATAGAAACATCAGTTGGCATTATATAATTATTTTTCATATTTGTATAAAATTTAATTTATTTAAAAAAATTAAATTTTATTAAAGAAAAGATTGGTATAAGTTTAGTAGTTGTTGGTTATGACTCTGAATAGAAAACTCTTTTTCAAGCCTTAGTCTGCCATTAATTCCCATGCGTCTGCGCATATCCGTGTCAGTCATCATGGCATCAAGAGCCTGAGACAACTCATGAGTATTACCTGGGGTAAAAAGGATACCAGTTTCACCGTGAACAACTTGTTCTGGAATACCTCCGATTCTGGAAGCAATTATTGGTTTTGCGAAAGCCATCCCTTCAAGGATAGTCATTGGAGCGTTTTCATACCATTCGGAAGGTACTATCAAGCAAGATGATTTCTTAACTAATTCCCATAGATTTTCACCAGTGCAGTATCCTTTAAAAATTACAGATGATGAAGCATGTGAGCGTAATTTATATTCAAGCGGACCTGTGCCAACTATAACAAGTTTTGAAATATTATTCATACATGAATGAGCTTTTAAAAGAGTATCTATTCCTTTTTCAGAAGATAATCGGCCGACATAAAGTAAATATCCATCATCTTTTGTAGACGGTATGAATTTTGTTTGGTCAATTCCATTTCGTATTAGGTGAGTCTTGCTGTGACCTATGCGAGGCGCTACGATATTTCCCAAAAAAATGCTTGGAACGATAAAGGCGTCCACTCCGTCGTAGCTCTTTTTCCAAGCATGAAAGTATGCCTCAAGAGATAAAAGAATGCCCCTTGCCAGCGTTTGCTGGCAATTTGTTGTGATAGGATAATGGAAATGTGTTCCCGCGCATTTAAGGCATGGCTTGCCGCGATTTAACATGAGATAGCTTGGGCAGCAAAGTTTACCGTCGTGTAGGGTCAAGATGACCTTTATTTTGTTTTCTTTGAGAATGGGGATTATTGATGGTGTTAGTTGATGGTAAATATTGTGTAGATGAGCGATATTGGGCTTTTCATGCTTTATAATTTTTGTAATTTTATTAACCGATTCGCTTGAATGAATAAATGCAAAGCCTGTCTTGAGCTTGCGTATAATGCCTTTAGTGTTAGTATAATCTACTTTATCGATGAAAAAATTAGCAAAATTTGAATTTAAATTTTTCGAATCTTTCATCGAAAAGTCAATAATATCGAATCCATGGCTGATAAGAAATTCACGTTCTAGGAAAAAAACTCTTTCCGAACCGCCGTTTAGATAAAAAAATTTATTTACAAGTAATATTTTATTTTTATTTATTTTCATTTTAAGTTAATATTTTTCTGTATAGTCAGTCTATACTGGATAATCGTCGTTCTGTATTATCTGAACTAACCTAATTTATCAGGGTTGTTGCATTTTTTTGATTAAATTGAAGCCCGACCCGTGCAGTTATAAATACATTCTTAGGCGGGAAGCATTAATATTTTATCGAAGGCTGTAACTCTAGATAGCTGTAAGATAGATGCTAATTTGAAATTAAAATTTTTTTCCAATACGTTGTGCATTATCATAATAAGTTAAATTGAAATTTTTAGAATATTCATGTTTTTGTGTGAAGCGAAATAGTAATGATCCACTTGAGTAAAAGAATAAAGACATAGCGATATAGTTATCGATCAAGTTTTCAGAAAAAAAATATAGTATGACTGTCAATAATGGAATGGATTCCCATCTACGTCCACATTTAAATATCACATAAAAAATCATACTAATAAAACTAAAAAAAGATAAAATTCCACATTCAAATATTAATCTGATGTAATCGTTGTGCGGAGCGAGTTGTGCAGTTGTTAGTAAAATTGATGATCCTATTCCGAATCCAAAAATTGTATTCCAAAAATCAGCATTAATATATATATTTAATAATTCTTTCCAATGTTTTAACCTGAATACAACGGAAAGATCTGTAGTGTTAACTCTGTAAACAATTTCACTGTAAGAAGATTCGAGGTTAATTTTCCCATTAATGATAAAAATAATACTTCTGATTGCTGCTTGTATTCTTTCAATAAGAAAAATGTTAACTTCAATATTGTATATAAAAAATAAAATCAATGCTATTGTCATTAAACTGATTACTATTTGTTTTCTATTTCCTATCATGAGACATATAGAGAAGGCAATTGAAGAAAAAACCCCAATAGTTGCAAATGAAATACCAGATATCATGAATACAAAAATATTTTTTATAGGTTTAATTTTTAATGTATTATAAAGAGACAGTAGGCATATTAAATATAATCCAGCGTTGTTACGATTTGCAAATATGGAAATTGGACCATTTTTTCCAAATGTAAAATGATTTATAAATAATTCATAAATCCATATAATGTAAGGTAATGTGATAAGTGTATAAAAATTAAATCGCGTAGGGAAGCTATCAAGTACCTTAAAATTATTTATTCGTGAAAATTTAAATCCGAATATTATATATACAGGAGAAATAATAAATTTTATAAAATCAACATAGTCTGTATTTAAATAATTTATATATAGTGATCCAATTAATCCGAAGTAATATATAATTATTAGTGTGTATAAATGAAAGTGAATATTATTTTTATGATTTTTGATTTGTGAATTGATAATTAAAAGGAAAAAGAAAAATATTGCTGATATGGCATAGGAAATTTTTTTGACTGTTACGTCCTCTGTAAACCTAAACAAAATTAAAATATAAACTTCAATTGTGATAAAAAATATAAATATCTTTATTGGATTAATTGAAAACTTTGATTTTATTTTGTTCACTATTAATTTTTATTGTATTATAATATTATTATACTTTATTTTATTGTTTTTTTATGAATATTACACCGATGTTATGTAAGAGCGAAAAATAATTGTTTTTTATGTTCATTTTATTCAGACTGTAAACATTTTTTGCGCAATTAAAAGTTATGGCTGTCATTAAAGCAGTAGATGTATATCCAAAAATGTCTATTTTTATATTGCACGCATTTAATTGCAAAAAAATAATTTCAAGGCTCATATTTTTATCTATTATATTTTTTCCTTCCGTTGGAATAATTTTTTCGTTCAATGGGTGGTATTTTATCCATACAGTTTGATATTTATTATAAAAATTACTGTATTTTTCAATAAAATCTTTCTCGTTTTGTTCTTTATCTAATATTAACAATGCATCTTCACTTTTTATATTATAATAGCATTCCTTTTTTCTTAATATTTTATTTATTAAAATATTATTCGAACATGTTTTAATGGTATGAATTGTTTTATTTTTTAATTCTTTTCTAATATAATTTGGATAAAAAACATATAATTTTGAGAATGCTGAGTTTTTTCCAAGTATATGCGTGTTCTCGTGCTTTATGCAAAGAAGTGATAACAATGATCGGTCATACATCGATAGTTGTAAATAATGATTGTTGTACGGAGCTGAGCCGTCTTCAATGTAATAAAGATTATTATTTTCTTTAGTAATACTTATAATTAATTTTTCTTCTAATTTTATATCATTAAATATATAATAATTGTTTTTTTGAGAGCTTTTAATGTTTTTTTTCAACTTAAAAATATTTTCTAAAATTTTTATTTTTCTAATAATTTTGTTTTTTGTATTTGATCCATCTAGCATCATGACTCTTTCAAAACAATTGTTTATATTTATTAAACTTTTCATTATATTAAAATCAAAATCTTTTATCAAGATAAGAAAGTTGTTTTTAGATTTAGTGTTGGTAATGTGGAGACAAGATATTATGATATGATACGGCGTTCTACATATATATATATTCATGAATTTTTTTAAAAATTAAAGATTATTTAGTTAGTCGATCATGAAAAAATGTTAAATCTCCACGTCAGGTACGGACCTGAACAGGCTGAGCATTGGGTAGAAGTACGTGCCCAAGAAATTTGAGGAACAAAAAATACAGAACCCGGATGAACGTGCGGAAATTTAGCGCCGTACAGACCATAAACAGGTTCATGGTGCCGTCGAGCTGCCCTTTGAGGTAATATTGAGTATATTTCTATTCATTTTGGCATATAGTTTTATTTTTGAGACTGACTAATCAAATCCCATGATGTTGCAGTTCCTTTTTGGATCTGTGTATTCGTTTTAAGTCCAATAAGTTGATCGATAAATTTTGGGGCAAGCCCTTTCCCAGGGCGAATTGCTCGAATGTCATCACGAGCAATTTCCGCTCCTTCCGCAAGATCGCGTACAAAGTACACGGAACGGCGAAATATTTTCGTTTTTTCTTCCGACTCCTTTCGTGTGTATCCCGCCGTGCCCAAGGCGCTCCATGCGTCTTTCGCTTCAACGCAAAGCCGTTCCATCTCATGCGGTTCAAGAGAGAACTCGCTGTCAGGGCCTTTGTCCTGTCTGCTCAGGGTGAAATGCTTTTCAATGATGCATGCTCCCAGGGCTACGGCCGTTATCCCAGCAGTTGTCCCCATCGTATGATCGGATAGTCCGGTTATTACGCCAAATCTTCGCGCAAGTTCGGGGATCTGTCGCAGGTTCGCCTGCTCGATCGGGGCCGGGTAACTGCTGATGCAGTGGAGCAGGATCAGGTCCTTGCATCCGGCTTCTCGCGCAGTAGTGACTGCATCCTCAATTTCTTCCTCGCTGGCCATTCCGGTTGACATGATCATGGGTTTTCCCGTGCTGGCGGCATAGCGAATGAGTGGAAGATCAACGATTTCGAAGGATGCGATCTTGTACGTAGGGGTGCCCAAGTCTTCCAGAAGGTCCACAGCGGTTTCGTCAAAAGGTGTTGAGAAAATGGTGATGCCGAGCTTTTTGGCATAATCAAACATCGCCTGGTGCCATTCATAAGGTGTTTCCGCCCATTTATAGAGATCGTGCAGCTTGATACCATCCCAGAGTCCGCCCTTGATGAGGAAATCTGGAGCGTCGCAGTCAATGGTGAGGGTTTCTGCTGTGTAAGTTTGAATTTTGATCGCATCGACGCCGCATTTGTGGGCGGCCTCTATTGTTTTGAGAGCTCGTTCCAGCGAACCATTGTGGTTTGCTGATAATTCGGCGATAATGTATGGTGAGTGGTCGGGACTGATTGCTCGACCATTAATATTTATCACGATAATACTCCTGTCATAATATGAATTTCATGAATTTTTTTAAATAGATTTATGTACGCAGTAATATTTGTTTATGTTTATATTTCAAGAATATAAATGCATATATTTTTTTTATGAATGTTGAGTTTAAAATTAATGTTTTCTAATAATCTACAAGAACGAACATTTGTATCTTTCACACGTGCAAAAATTAGAGTTTGTGATTTTGTTTTTTTGAAAGTTGAAATCGCATCTTGAAGCAGTGATTTCCCGAATCCACGATCTCGAACACGATGGTCTAGTGAATAGCTAATATCCCAACCATCTTCAATTTTATCAAATCGTACTTGTCCAATCGGAAATACATTTTCTATTTCAACAATGTATAGACGGCAATTTTCTTGGTCATCTAGTCGCTTACAGAGCCATTTGCGGTGTGTTATAGGATCGATGGCGTCTGGGTGAAAAGCGTTCTTTCTGACTAAGGGGTCATTGGCCCATTGCAAAAGTATTTGCTCATCGTCCAGTCGCGCCAGTCTTGTCTTGAACGTGGTTTGTGCATCGAGCAAAATGAAGCTTGCAACTCGTTCCACGCCTCGGCCATCAACCAAAGCGTAGCAACGTTGCGACCATTCAGGCGGGACGTCGTTATCCAAAATTGTCTGAAGTGTTCGGGATAACTGGACGGCATTAATATTGTCTTTGTGGCCAAGCCATTGGGCAATTCCAGTCCGGTCCAATTCTTCGGCGATGGGCCTTTGATTTTCTGCGAGCGTAATGATTAGTGTTGGTAAGCCCAGGCAACAACGTTCCCATGAAGTAGCCCCTCCAGCACCAATCGCGAGATCGGCCTCTGCAATGAGTGGCGCCAGGTTTGGCAGGCGTTCATGAAGGCTGATGCGGTTGTCTTTTCCCGCAAGTCTTCGTACGGATGCGATGTGCGGACTCACGGGGTTCATGACAACGTCCATAAAAACACCTTCAGTGTTGATCACCCCGAAAGCGGAAATGACCATGCCTGTCAGATTGTCGGTGTCGGCGCCTCCGAAATAGACTAGGATGCGGCGGATTCTGCCTTCCCGAGGCGGAATCCGGTCATGAAGTTCGGCGTAGATTGATTGCAACAGGGCGTACTCGGGACCGAGCAGAAATGCGCAATTGTCGGGAACTTTGTAGCGATAGCGGTCCTGCCAGCTTGCAACCAGATTCTGATCCAGCAAAAGGTCGCAATCATGGGTGCGATCGGCTAGGTCGTCTATGACCATCAACCTGCGGCAGGCCGGCCGCAATTTTCGCTCCCAGCCCTCATCGATCGCATAGTGGTCGATTACAAGCCAGTCGACGGTCACATCTCCCATTGCCTTGCGAGTCTGCCCAGCATCTGTGCGCCAATCCGCTCCAAGCCATGCCGCATGGGCCAGCGAACGAGGATCTTGTCTCAAGCCCCGCGAGGCTTCCGCTGAGGGTAGGCAGTGGGCCGTGAAGCCGCGTTCGGAGATCAAGTCGATCAGGTTACCGGGGTGTTCGCGGCAGATGAATTGACATTCGCATCCGCGCTTACGCAGGGCCTCCGCGAGTGTCAGGCAACGAATGACATGCCCTGTGCCGATTTCCAGGGAAGCGTCGACGCGAAAGACGATTTTTTTCGGGTTCATCACCATTCCTCGAGCTGGCGCAGAGTCGTAAACATCAATTCCGCCCGCCGCCAGTCCTCTATGGTATCAATATCCTGAACTCGGTGGCGTGGCAGCAGTACAGGGAAGGCGTGGGAGTTGAATATCGGCAGTCTTTCGAGCCAGGCTTCCGTCCGGCCCCAATAAAACTGGCCGGCATCGTGGTACGCTTCTTCCAGATCCTGCGAACGAGTGTTGAAATGCTCGGGGTGGAACATTTCGACTCTCCCGTCTTTATTGATGCGGACAGCGCGCTGGATTGGGAACGGGAAGCTGGTGACGGAGAATGCGTAATCGCAATCATGGCGAAGTAGAACTTCAAGCCCCTGGTGAAGGTCCGCCGGACGAACGAAGGGTGCGGTTGCATATACACAGCACACTTCTTCCGGTTTTGCAGCCGTATGCTTTAGATACCAGTCTATCGCGTGCGCAACGACAGGAATTGTTCCCGTGTGATCATCGGACAGCGCTTCCGGACGGACAAAGGGCGATTCGGCTCCCCATTGACAGGAAATTTCGGCGATTTCGGCATCGTCAGTTGAAACGATGATCCGATCGAAGCATTCGCTCTCCCTTGCCGCCTCGATGGCCCAGGCGATCATGGGCCTGCCACAGAAGTTCTTGATATTCTTTCGGGGAATGCGCTTGCTGCCTCCTCGCGCAGGGATCACCGCCAGCTTCATTGCTGCACTGCCTTTCGAAGCGCCTCCACGACGGCGTCCTGCTGGGCTTCGGTCATGCCATGGAACATGGGCAGGCTGATGGCTTCGGCATAATAGCTTTCGGCTTGGGGGAAATCTCCAAGCTCAAAACCCAGGTTGCGGTAGTAGGGCTGGGTATGAACAGGAATGTAATGCACGTTCACGCCGATGCCCTGGTTGCGCAGGCTTTCGAAGACGTGGAGTTGGCGCCTGTTTGTCTGAGTTGGGTCCAACCGGATCACATACAGATGGAGACCTGAATATGAGTCCGGATGCTGCCATGGTGTGACCATGGGAAGTCCGGTCAGCATTTCGTCGTAACGTCGGGCCAGGGCATGGCGACGCGCAACGAACCCGTCCAGCCTTTTCATCTGGCTGACGCCGAGGGCCGCCTGCAGCTCGGTCATGCGGTAATTGAAGCCAAGATCAATCTGTTGATAATACCAGGGGCCGTCCGGTTCGTGCGTCATCAGGCCCGGATCTCGAGTGATGCCGTGACTGCGAAGCAGGGACATCCGTTCCGCCAGCCGAGAGTCGTTGGTCGTCGCCATACCGCCTTCTGCGGTGGTGATGATCTTGACGGGGTGGAAGCTGAAAATGGTTATATCGCTATAGCGACAATTGCCGATGAATTCGCCTCGATATTTTCCGCCGATCGCATGGGACGCGTCCTCGATGATCCTGAATTCGTAGCGTTCGCCCAGGGCGTGGATGGCAGCCATGTCGCAGGGCTGCCCGCAGAGATGGGCAGGGACTACGATTTTGGGCAAGCGGCCTGCGCGCTCGGCCAGTTCGAGCTTTTTCACCAGCGCGTTGGGGCAGAGGTTGTACGTGCGAGGGTCAATGTCGACGAAGTCTACCTTGGCACCGCAGTACAATCCGCAATTCGCCGACGCCACAAACGTTATCGGGCTGGTCCAAAGCCAGTCACCCGGTCCAAGCCCAAGCGCCAGACAGGCTATGTGCAGAGCTGATGTGGCGCTATTCACTGCAATCGCGTGCTCGGCTCTCACATGGTTGGCGACAGCCTGCTCGAAACGTGGAACCTTAGGGCCTTGTGTGAGAAAATCCGACCGCAGGACATCAACGACCGCGTCAATGTCCGCTTGGGTTATTTCTTGGCGACCGTAGGGGATCATGATTAGATGTTTCCTATCTTGTCGCGGTTTGCCTCGATCCATGCATTCAGTTCGGAGGATGTCATCCATTCCGAATTGGTGTTGCTGGTGTAGTTGAAGCCTTCAGGTACTTTCTTTCCGTCCTTGATCCGCTTGCTGCAGTTCGCCCAGTCATTGATGGCGGGAAGGATCTTGAAATGCTCCGGATACTCGTAAGTGTAGTAGGAGTCATCTTCCCCGATCATCTGTTCATGCAGCTTTTCCCCAGGGCGGATGCCGATGAATTCGAGTTTGGCGTTGGGTGCGACGGTCAGGGCGAGATCTGTGACCTTCATGGAAGGGATTTTTTTGACATAGATTTCTCCCCCCTCCATGTCCTCGAAAGCATCCCAAACAAGCTTAACACCCTGCTCAAGCGAGATCATGAACCGTGTCATGCGCTCGTCCGTAATAGGCAGCACGCCTTTGTCCTTGATGGAAAGAAAGAAGGGAATGACCGAACCTCTTGAGCCCATGACATTGCCATAGCGGACCACTGCGAACCTCGTCGTTTTGCTTCCGGAATAGGAGTTGCCGGCGACAAAGAGTTTGTCCGAAGCCAATTTGGTTGCACCGTAAAGATTCACAGGGCTACTGGCCTTGTCCGTCGAAAGGGCGACCACTCGTTTGACCTCTTTGTCAATGCAGGCATCAATGAGGTTCATGGCACCGTCGATGTTTGTCTTGATGCATTCGAAGGGGTTGTACTCGGCCGTCGGGACTATCTTAGTTGCTGCAGCGTGGACAACGTAGTCTACGCCGTCAAGTGCTCGATACATTCTTTCCCGATCTCTGACGTCGCCTATGAAGAAACGAACTCGAGAATCGAATTGAAATTTCTTGGCCATGTCCCACTGTTTCATTTCATCGCGAGACAATATTATGATTTTTTTAGGATTGTATTTGCTTAACGTCATAGGTACAAAGGCATTTCCGAAAGATCCAGTCCCGCCAGTCACCAGAATAGTTGATTCTTTGAGCATGTGTTAGTCTTATTGTTAGTAAATTGAGCTGTTTGTTATGCATTGAGTGCGTTGCTGCGTATTAGCATGATATATTTGAATATTAAAAGGAATGAAAATGTAAGAAGGAGTGATATCGGAATGGATAACGTGTTGTAAGATTGAGACAATATAAGTGTTGCAAAGAAAAAAATAGGCAGTGAAAGAATATGGCTGGATATAATGCTCCTATCTTGACGCAGCGCATAAAGTCCGTAGTGTGGAATCATGCTTATTGCTGATATTGCAGTGGCGAATATGGTCCAATAAAGCAGCGCGAAGTGTTGTGAATACACATCTCTGTTGATCCAATGAATTATTGGCCCTATTAGTATTACTGCTGCTGCAGAAAGTGTGAATGTCAATAAGGTAGTTTGAATACCCATGCGTCGCAATTGCGATTTGAATCTTTTTGTATCCTTTCTTCCGACAGCAGCAATCAACTCTGGATAGGTGAATGAAAATACCGCAGCATCAAGAAAATTCATGATGGCATTGGCGATTCCGACAAAAAAAACGTACGCTGCAAGCACTTCAAGACTACATAATGTTTCAATCCAATAGCGGTCAAAGGTGTAAAGAGCTCGCAGTGAAAGCGTGGCCAAGACAAAGGGAAAAGCTGCTTTTATCCCTTTTTTGATCCAGTTCCAGTCGATAGGCAACTTGAGGGAGCTGGAGTCCAGTTTGCGCAATCTGATAAATCCCAAGATGCATGCGCCAGATACGCCGAGAGCCCAAGCAGCGAGAACAAATTTGAGATGCCTCTGCTCTGGAAAAATCCATAATATGACTGCTGTCATGATTGCCCAGCATCCCTGCCTAATAAACAGAATAGCGCTTGCCCAGAGAGGTTCCGAGATTGCTACGAGGAGTCTGTTGAGCTCTTGGGCTAGATGTTCAAGCGCCAACAAAGGAAAAAACCAAAAAACAAGTTCCCATGGCAAAAATCCGAACCAAAATATTAATAAACTCGCTGGGATCAATATTGTATGTGTAATTGTATAGAAAACGCATTGGTCACGCAGCTGTGCCGCCCATTTTTTTTTATCTGTTACAATAATTTCTCGAGTAGAGTATGTATAAAAATCGAACCCTAAAGCCATCAAACAATATAAAATTGTTGCGTTGAAAAGTCCGTAAAGTCCTACTTCTGCAGGCTCAAGAAATTTTGCCAGGACAAATATAAGAGCAAACTTGCTAGAAAGTGTGGTTCCGCGGAGAGCCAGATTAAGAAGCCTTTGCAGGACTTCGCGTTTGGTATTCATCACAGAGTGCTTTCAGCCTGTCGCGCATTACGCTCATTCAGCGATAACTTATCGTGCATGTTTCTCAAAGAACTCGAATATTCCGAAAATGCCTCTTGGAGCAGAATGTCTGCCCTCCATAAAGCAACTCCCTGCGGAATATATCCTCCGGCAAATTCATCACGATTAGGCACGTTTCCGCCATGTCAATTTTGTTTGCTCGGTTAGTGACCCCACTTTGGGGCGGAAGCGGCCCGGTTCAGCTTCCGAAGGGCCGGAAATCGGCTCATTAGGCGTTGTCATTGACGAATCCATGGAGGAGGGTCAGCCACAAAATCCGTATGTCGAGGGACAGTGTCCAGTTCTCGATGTAGTAGTGGTCGTGCTCGACGCGCTTCTCCATCTTCTCCATCGTGTCCGTCTCGCCCCTCCAGCCGTTGACCTGGGCCCAGCCGGTGATGCCGGGCTTGATCTTGAGGCGCCACATGTAGCCCGGCAGGCGCGAGCGGAAGCTCTCGTCGTGGGCCACTGCGTGAGGGCGGGGGCCCACCAGGCTCATGGAGCCATCCAGTACGTTGAAGAGCTGCGGCAGTTCGTCCAGGGAGAACCTGCGCAGCAAACGGCCCAGAGGGGTGATCCGCCAGTCGTCGCGGGTCGCCTGTTGAAACCGATAGCCGTCCTCGGTCACGCACATGGTCCGGAATTTCCAGATTCGGATCTCTCGCCCGTCGAGGCCGTAGCGCCACTGCCGGAAAAATACGGGCCCCGGTGACGTGAGCTTGATGGCCAGGGTGATGCCCAGCATGACGGGGCTGGCGACGATCAGGGCCAGGATGCCGAGGATCAGGTCCTCGGCTCGCTTGAGGATCTCCTTGCGGGCCGACATGGGCGACGCGGACAGGGCGATCACGGGAATGTCGCCGACCTGGAAGGCGTTCAGGTTCATGAGCTGAAAGGTGAAGATGTCCGGAATGATGTACAGATTGGCAGGACTGCTCAGAAACTGATCCAGGATTTGGCGCGCGCGTTTTTCGGCGTTGTGGGGGAGGGTCAAAAAGACCATGGGCACATGCTTTTCGTTCACGAATGTCACGGCATGGCCGCAGTCGCCCAGCACCGGAACGCCCTTGCATTCACCCCCGATCTTGACGGGGTCGTCGTCATAGGCAGCGACGGGTACGATGCCCAACTCCGGATAGTTCCGAACGGTCTGAATCCATTGTTGAGCCAGGCTTCCTGCACCTATGAGAACGGCCTGGCGCTGGTTTCTGCCCTGGCGGCGGTAGAGGGCGAGCAGATTACGGATGGACCCGCGCGCTGCGACGAGCATGCCCGCTCCCAAGGCTGCCCACATGCCTATCTGCAGTCGTGAAAAGGTCGATGTGTGTTTGGTTGCCCAGGATATGACGATCAGGCAAAGAAACGTGAGAATCCATGCGCCGAGGACACGTCGCGCCTCGATGAAGAACGGCCGCAGGCGCAGATCCGCATTGGCTCCGGTCAGTTCGGCGGCAAAGGAATAGATAATGGTGCCGAGGAGGGTGGCGATGGTGAGATGCGCGGCGTCACCCATCGGGTAGATCACGTAGACGAACAGCATGGACCCGGTAATGACCAGAATTTCCGCGATACGTGTCGTGGTGGAAATTTTTGAGCTGAAGTTCGTCATATTTTCGGTTTCAACTTCGAGTGAATGTGGCTTTTCTCACCATCGTAATGACGACTGCGGGCGCATATTCGTGTTTTAGACGTGGGTTTCGGTTCGTTATTCCGTTTTTTTTTCGAGACGCTTGCGTGCATGAGAGCCGTAGGGCATTTCCTGTCGATGTCGAATGACGCACGTTTATCGTTTATCTCATGCTCTGTATTGTCTGCGGCCAAATCATGGTTTGCAAAATGCGTTTCGCAAACAGTCTTGACCATTCGCCGATAACGCTTCAATATTCGTGGATCATGATCGACATTCATTGCCACTTGCTGCCCGGACTGGACGACGGGCCCGGAAACATTGACAAAGCCTTGTCCATGGCGCGCTTGGCCGTGGATGACGGAATCCATGGTGTGATCTGCACGCCGCATTGGCACCCGATGCTCTGGCCCAATGAGCGGGGCGCCATTCTTCAGGCCTTGGCGGATTTGCGGCATCGGCTCGATACCGAAGGCATCCCGCTTCGGGTTTGGGCCGGGAGCGAGTTGGCCCTCGACGCGGATTTGGCGGAGAGGCTGGCCGAAGGGCGGCTCGGAACCCTCAATGACGGCCGATGGGTGCTCCTGGAGCTGCCGGGCGCCTTTCCGCCCCCGGGCATCGAGGACTACCTGTGGATGCTGCGCCGGGGAGGGTACGAAGTTGTCCTGGCCCACCCCGAGCGCTATGCCTACATCCAGAAGGATCCTATGCGGCTGCACGCCTGGGTGGAAATGGGCGTGGCCGTGCAGATCACTGCTTCGAGTCTGCTCGGCCGATTCGGTCCGGAAGTCTCCACTCTCTGTCGCGTCCTGCTGGAGCATAAACTCGTCCATTTCCTGGCCAGTGACGCCCACGGGACCCGCTCACGACGTCCGATGCTGGGCGATGCCTTGCGGGCGGCTGCCGATGCGGTGGGAAGTCAGTCCGCCCGCCGGCTTGTCGCCGACTATCCCGAGTCCGTGGTCCGCGGCGAACCCCTCGATCTGCGTGATTACGCCCCGCAGTCTTTGCCGCTCAGGAAGCGCCCGTGGTACAGGTTTTTCGGAAAGTGAACTCGATCGGGGAAAGGCCGATGAGCAGATTATGACCTGACAATGGACCCAGTCCGGAAATCCGGGCCGCAATAGGAACATCGTTTCGACGTATTGCCCCCTCTCCACTAGGTCCAACGGCCTGTCATCCGAGTATTCAATTCTTGATCCATCTCTTGCTGATCTTTGCGGCACGTGGACCTCACCCGATCCGGCGGAAAGGGCCAGGGCTCCGGGGGGCAGGCCGGACACTGCAATGAAGCCCGCGGCAAATTTCATCCCGATGGGCCCTGGCCCGATTTTGGTAGATCCGTCCTGCGGATGGACGGAACTCTCGTCAAAGGTAAAACGGTTGAGAGAGATGCTGTCCCCGGACGGGATGAGCTTCCGCTCGCCGGCCTTCGAAATTTCCAGTCCTAGCGTCACAGTGCCTTCCGGGATCAGTCTGGGGGATGAGGATGTGCCGGCCATCCGGGGGGAGGCGAGCAGGACGGCCAGGACCGGCGCGATCAGGCACAAGGGTGCTGATCTCCACGGCCGATTCTTCACGATCATGCTTTGCTCCACGGATTCATACCCGTCACTGGTGGGGGCTGGCTTCGTCGCTGTCTCCTCCGCCTCCGTCCCCGCTTCCCGCCACGGCGACGATGGAGGCACCGATGATGGCCAGCGTCGCCGTGGCCACGCCGGCGGCCGCAAGGGCTTCGGTGTCCGCTTCAGACAGCCCGATCCCCTTGGCCAGAACGATGCTGTTTCCGGCTTTAAGCAGTTTCTGCCCTTGGTCGTTGGTCAGCTCAAGGGAGCCTTCCGCCATGGTCAGCACGGCCCGGCTTTCCGATACTTCCAGCGTGCCTCGGATCACGGCCTCGGAGCTGACCGGGACCAGGGCCGGTTTTGCCAGAAAGGTGTCGAACGGGGTTTTGAACTCCACCGGCTTGGCATCCGCGCGCATGGCGAAGGAGACGCTGCCCGTATCGACCAGGACGGTGAAGGCGTCATGGTCCTCGTGGACGGCAAAGACCGTCTTGTCGGCACCCAGGAGTTGCACGCCGTCGGCCTCGATGAAGCACTGGCCGTTGCAGGCCATGAGCGTGCCTGTGGGCGCAGGCATCTCGCTTTCCACCACGGCGCCGGTTTTCACCAACTTGACGGAGCCTTCGGGGACAAGTCGTGGCGCAGAAAGGGGAAGAGCCATCAGGGGCTGAGCGAGGAGCAGGATCGCGGTCAGGAGCGAGGCTATTTTCTGGAACCCGATCATGATGTTCTCCGTGTTTACGTGAAATATTGCGCGGGGTAGGGACTGGCATGTCATGATTTGTCATGACGCGGATCGGCCCCTTGGATTCGCTTCATTAAAGATCAGTTTGTGTAATAAAAAACAATACCTGCGCATACTTATTTATAAGAAGGAGTCATGCGCATGTGGCGGTAGGATGAGCCCACTCCAGGTGGGGAGATGGCTTGTGTCTCGGCGGAGCCGACGGAAAGCCGGATGCTTGCCGGCCTGTTGCAACCATGGATTTTGGAATAGAAGTTCCCATGGGCGTAACGGCTGTATGCATGGCCTCTTTTCGGCCGGGTCCATACGCCCTGCGTCGTCCTGGTCGCTTGGCTGTGCGGGTTCCGGACAAAGACCGGAGAGCTGCGTGGCGGGTACTTACTGGGGCGGTGGCTGGTAGCCGACACCGACGAGGCCGGTGCCGAGGGTCAGGCGCAGGCCTTGGAAAAAGGCGCTGGCGGCGTTGGATTCGACGAAGATGACGTCTCGGTCCTGAACTTTGAGTTCCGCGGCTTCGCCGGCCTGCATGTCGTCGAGCGAAAGTTTGGCCACTTCCCGGCGCCCTTTCCCGACGTAGCGGATCAGCTTGATGTTCCTGGAGTCGGCGAAGGACTGCAGTCCCCCGGCGGCGACGACGGCCTCCTGCACGGACATCTCTTGGCGGATGGGGTAGGAGCCGGCCTTGCGCACGGCGCCGTCCACATAGATCGAGCCGGCCTCGGGAACGTAAACCACGTCCCCGCCCTTGACGGCAACGTTAAGTTCCTCGCTGCCTTCTTTGATCATCTGGTCGAGGTCGATGATCAGGCACTGCGCGGGCTTTTCGGCTTCACCCTTGCGGCGGATCTGGACGATGCGTCCTGCCGTCTGGCTCAGTCCCTCGGCCAAGGCCAGGACATCCATGAGGTTCATGCGTGCGTAGAAGTCATAGGTGCCGGGCTTCTTGAGGGCGCCCATGAGGGTTACCTTGGAGCCGAACTGTTCCTTGACGAAAATGGTGATGTGCGGGTCCTGCAGGTATTTCTCGAGGTAGAGCCTCTCGACGTGCTGCTCGGCCTCGCGGATGGACAGGCCGGCGACCTGAACGGTGCTCAGCAGGGGCAGGGTCACGCCTCCGCGGGCGCTGACCCTGGTCTCCGTGTTCAGGTCCGGGGCTTCGAAAATGGAGACCTGGATGAGATCGCCGCCGCCGATGACATAGTCTTCGTAGCTTGGCGTGGCGGTGAAGGACGCGTAAAGTTTTCTGTTGAGTTCCGCCACCTCTCCGGCGTTCTCGCCATCGGTCGCTGAGCCTGCCAGCTGACCGATTTCCGTCGTTTCCTTCGGGCCGCTCGCGCCGCAGCCCGCAAAGAAGACGAGCAGGGGGAGCAGGAACGTCAAGAGCGGCCGGTCAAGGCCGGAAGCTTTTCTCTTCCCGGGAAGGACGGGGTCCGGACGGAATGAGACGGCGCGCATGGTGAGGCCATTCGCTGCGGATTGAAGCCATGGGTGAGGAAATGATTTCAACGAGTTCGATGTATGAATTATCAAGCGGATCAATTTCATGCTCATATGCTGACACAGGACGACGTCCGAAGACAATACGTAGAAAGTCAGTGAGTCTTCTCGCCCCCCCCCTTCGCTGGTCGAGCGCGACAAGGGGGGGCTCGTAAGGCTTGCTTCGTCATTACCTTGTTGGCCTCGCTCGCGACGATGTCCACGGACAAGAGTTCATGATGCTCCCGGATACGTGCCTGCAGGGGGTGCAGCCGGAACCCAGGAGAAGTGTAACTACTGTTTAATATGTATAATATTTATTAATTTACGCATAATAATATTTATTTCAGTGATTGATGGATGCTTATTTGTATAAATACTATATTAATTCGCGTGCATAATTATTTCGTGATAATAATTATAATTTGAAAAAAATATCATATTCGTTTTCCAATGTCTGATTCGCTTGTTGACAAGATTCACATGCGATAGATAGATGTCAGTCTGTCTTGATTTTTTCTCTGCATGTATATTCAGAAGGACTGTCATTCATGGGCGATAAATATACGTCTGGAGCCCTTCCTGCAGGGATGGATTCCTACCTTCCTCCTGTCCAGTCCGTTCAGCCAAACCTCCCTGCTGTCGAGTTCCGTGAAATTTTGCCCCAGGCTGATGACGAGTTGGACCTGAGGGACTACCTGGACGTGCTTATCAGGCGCAAGTGGCTCATCTGCTCCGTCATGTTCGGGTTTTTCGTGACTGTATTCATTGTAACCCTCGCCATGACTCCCATCTACAAGGCCACGGGGCGACTTGAATTCAACATGCAGCCGCCCAAGGTCACCAAGTTCGAGGACATGGTCGTCCCCCAGACCCAGACCCGGGAGTTCATGAACACCCAGAGTAAGCTCCTGACCTCGGATTCCCTTGCCTGGCGTGTCATCGAAACGCTGGATCTGGTCAACAACCCGGATTTCAACACGAATCTCGAAGGTATGGGATTCCTGGCCGCCATCAGCGGGGCCTTGGGCGCGATGTCGGGACAACCTGGCGCAGCATCGGAAGCGGGAGGCGTAGCTGCGGAGGTCCAGCAGCGGCTGTTGAAGGTCTTCAGGGAAAATTTGGAAGTCAAGGCGGAGCGTGACACGACAATCCTGAACCTGGCCTTTTCCTCGCCAAACCCGGCCCTGGCGCGGGACGTGGTCAACACGCTTATCCGTTCCTTCATTTCCTGGCAGATGGACATGAAGGTCGGTGCCGCCGGGCTGGCCAACGAACAGCTTCAGAAGCAGGTCGAACTGGCCCGCATGCGCCTGGAGAAGTCCGAAGCTGAACTGAACAGCTTCGCCCAGAAAGCCGGCATCGTATCCCTCGATAGCCGCATGAACCTCGTCTACAAGCAGCTCGAGGAGATCAACACCGCTCTGGCCGTGGTTCACGCCCAGCGCCTGTCCAAGGAAGCCCTGCACAACCAGGCCCGCGAGGCCGGCGTTTCTGCAATGCCAGTGGTCATCAACAACGAGCTCATCCAGCAGCTGCGCGAGCAGCATGTCCTGCTCGTCTCCCAGTACGAGGATCTGCTCGTCGTCTTCAAGCCGGACTACCCCGAGGCTAAACGCCTCAAGGCCAAGATCGACGACGTAAGCGCCAGGATCGCCGGCGAGGAGAACCGCATCCTGCAGGGTATCCGCAACGACTACCTCGCGGCAATGAAGAACGAGGAGGGCCTGCGCAAGCAGGCCGAGGTGGCCACGAGCCAGGCGCTGGAGCTTAACGACAGGGCCACCCAGTTCAAGATCCTGGAACGCGAGGTGGAGACCAACAAGGAAATCCACCAGTCCCTGCTGCAGCGTGTCAAGGAGATCGACGCCACGGTCGGCGCCGACATCAGCAATATCCAGGTCGTGGACCATTCGCTGCTGCCCGTGAAACCGGATACGCCGAAGATCAGGCGGAACCTGCTACTGGCCATCGGCATCGGGCTCATGCTCGGCATCTCCGCGGCCTTCCTCCTGGAATTCCTTGATAATACGGTCAAAAGCATGGATGAGATCTCCGATCGCTTCGGCATCCCCATCCTGGGAGTCATCCCGGAGGCCGAGGAGCAGTTCAGGGACAGACTGGACCATCTCGTGACCACAGAGCCGAGAGCCGGCTTTTCCGAAGCTATCCGCACCGCCCGCGTGTCCATCCAGCTGTCCACGGCGGCCGAAGGCGGCACGAAGAAACTGCTCGTGACCAGCACCACCGAGGGCGAGGGCAAGTCGACCATCGCCGCGAACATGGGCCAGGCCTTTGCCGCCGCCGGTGACAAGGTCCTCATCATCGATGCGGACCTGCGGCGGCCCTGGCTGCACAAGGTCTTTCCTTCCAGCGGTCCGCGTACGGGAGGTCTGAGCGAACTGCTGATCGGAACCACGACCCTGGAGGAGGTGGTCCGCAAAACAGGCCAGGAGAATCTGTATTTTATGCCGGCCGGCCTGCTGCCGCCCAACCCGGCCGAACTGCTGGCCTCCAAGCGCATGCGCCAGTATCTGGACGAACTCGGCACGACCTACGACCGCATCATCATCGACGGACCACCTTCGGTCGGATTTGCCGACGTGCTTGTGCTTGGCAGTCTGGTCAACGGGGTTATCCTGGTCACCACCCTGGGCAGGACCCACCGTCAGGCCCTGCGGCTCTTCCGGCGATCCCTGGCGAACATCAACGCGCGCTTGCTCGGGACCATCGTCAACCGTCTCGACGTGCAGAACCGCATCGGGGGATACTACACGAAATACTACAAATACTACTATCACTCCTATTCCTACGGTGTCGGGCAGGCGGAACTGCCGTCGGAGAGCGCAGCGGGACAGACGGAGGAAAAGCGCGCATCCTGAAACGGCTTTCGACGGGGAGACTTTTGCGAAGACGCTTTTCCGTAACCTTTGAGACATGGGCAGGGAGAGGGCATGAGTCAGGCCCGGTTGCGGGTATTGGGCCGGTTTCTTGGGGTCGCCATATGCTTCTCCATGGGCGGGATGCTGCTCTTCTGGGCCTTCGGCTCTTCACGGCTGGCCGTGCGTGATATCGATTTCGTGCTGCAAAGCCCGCTCATGGACCCATGGGCCCAGGCCTGGATCGTGCGCGGGGACGACGCCCGTTTCCGGCGCATGGACACCGCCCGTGCCGCAGACGCCTACTGGCAGGCCGTGGGTCGAAACCCCCTCCTTTTCGGCGGGTGGTTCGCCCTGGCCCGGCTGGAGCGGCAGCGGGGCGCCGCCCGACAGGCGGACACCTTGCACGATTTTCTCCTGGCAGCCGTCCCCCCCTCGACGTCCTGGGGATGGCAGCATTTACTGCTCGCCGCGGACAGGCGGGATGACTCGCGTTTCCGGCAGGGATTCAATTTCGTTCTCGGACACATGCCCCGGCACCGCCAGGAGGCCGTCGAACTGGCCCTCGGGTTCTGGGGCGGATGGTCGGCGGTCCTTAAAGGCGCCGTAGCGGCGAACAGGTGGAGCGTGCTCGAGGAGTGCATGGCTCGCAAGGCGGTCGACGAAGCCATCGGCCTTTACTCCACCCTTGCGGCGGACCCGGAAGCGCGGCCGGACGCGGCCAGGCAGGCCCGTTTCATCGATTTTCTTTTGGACTCCAAACGCTGGAATGATGCGGCCGACACGTGGAGGAGTTCCGGACTTTTCCGGGACGGTCTTGTGGACAACGGCGGATTCGAGGCGCCCTTAACCGGCACGGCTTTCGGATGGCGGCAGGCGTCCGCCGACGGTGCGGAAGTGCGCCGGGAACCCAGGAGCGAGACGGGAGGATATGCCGTACGCTTTCGTTTTCTGGGCACCACCAATCTGCGTTACAATCATTTCTCCCAATATGTGGCCGTAGAGCCGGGACAGGTCTATGAATTGCGCTTTGCCGCCAAGTCCGAGCGCCTGACCACCGACCGCGGGCCGTTCGTGGAGATCGGGGGCATGGAATGTCCGGGCTTCCGGGCGGCCAGCCCGGAAATCACAGGCAGCCGAGGCTGGAGCGGAAACGTCGTAACCTTCGAGGTCCCCGATGGATGCCGGGTATTGCGGGTCGCGGTACGCCGCGACGAGAGCCTGAAATTCGACAACAAGATTGCGGGGGATTTCTGGATCGATGATGTGGAAATCGTCCAAAGGCCCAGCCAGCCCTGAATCCGGGGGTGCTTCCACCTTCCGTAACGGGCCGGAACCGGCGTTACAGCGTCTGGTCCGGCTTGTCGCCGATGAGGGGGGCGTGCATTCGTTCCTCCACCGGGCCACGGCGGATCAGGGCGTGGTCGAGGAAGCGAGGGCCTTGACCCGGATGCTGCTGGGGGGACAGGATATTCCCGAAGCATGCCGACAACTCTGCCGACGTATCCTCGTGGACGAATCCCTCCTGCGGGCCCGGCTGTGGGCCGTGGCCTCTCTTTTCCCGGATCGGGGATCAACCATCGCGGGGCCGTATCAAATCCTGGGCGTTGAACCCTCGTCAGGGCAGGACGCCGTCAAGCAGGCCTTCAGGGCCCTTTGCCGCCAATGGCATCCGGATCACAATCAGGGCGACCCTGAGGCAGCGACCCGTTTCAGGCAGATCAAGATCGCCTTCGACATGGTCAACGAATCCGCGGGAGCCCGAGGATGGGCGCCGCCCCCCGGAGTGAACACATGGGGGGAGTCGGGGCCGTGCGGAGAGAGGAAAACGTGGCCCCGCCTGCGTCGTCTGACGCCGTTGGCGGCCGTCGTGGCGCTTCTGGTTCTGACCGTGAGCGGTGCGGACCTCGTGTTTCAATATCTTCGGCCTGGGTTTACGCCCCGCGAAACATTCCGAACCGTCAATGTCCCGCCTGACATGAAGCCCGCAACAGGCGAGGACGAAGCACTCCCGGGCGCGAGGGAGCCTTTGGTTCTTCCGGGGGCGACATCCTGGCAGTCCGCCGTCGGGACAGCCGACCGGCCCGCATCCCCTGCAACCGGCGGCCGTGGAGATTCCGGCGCCGCTCACGGCAGTGCCGCTCAAGGCACTCCGTCGGGTCCCAACGGTGCCGTAGTCCTGCAGGATGCCCCGAAACTGGACGAGGAGCGGGGATGCGGGGCTGCCGGCCGGGTCGCCGTCGCGCACGGGAAGGTTGCCGAGTCCTCCCCGAAGAAGGCCCATGAGAACATGGAAGGCCTGCGCGATGCCGAGGAACGCCTGGCAATGTTCATCGCCGCCTATGTTCGGGATTACTCCCGACGGGACCTGGAGGGCTTTATGCGGCACTTCACCCCATCCGCCCTCGAGAACGGGACGCCGATCACGTCCCTGCGCCTTCGCTACGAGGAGAGTTTCCGCAACATGCCGGCTGTGCGGTACAGTATCATGGCGGACTCCATGAGCGTCGGGCCCGACCACGTCCGTTTCGTGGGCCGCTGCGAGCTGCGGGGGTTCCTCGCCGACGGTAAACCCATCGCGATGAACGGGACGCTACACATGGACCTGGAACCCTTCGGGTCGACGTTTCGCGTGCGCAGCCTGCAGTACGCCATTCGCTGACCCAGTCCGACATTCCTGCGGCCATGGCGCCGCACCCTGCCTGAACCCGACCTCCCGAGCGCACTGAACGGGCTCGCGCGTCTGCCCCCGGCAAGAACTCGTCATCTCCGGGCAGGCGGCGCTTTTACGTGCCGCAGTACCCGGCCAGCTCGGAATATGGAAGGGGAGAGGGAATGGCGTAGGCTATTGGCCCGCCCTGCACGGGAAGGCTCGTCCCTGCTCGGCCGGCGTGCCGAAGCGTTCAGGTCGCGGTGTTGCGCGTCGTTGTCCTGAACGCCGCATCCGTCCCGGCAATATGGAAATGCAGGACGGCGACCATGACGGCCGTCAGTTGGTTGGCCGGGATGGCGTTGTTGAATTCGGTCCAGGCATGGAGCAGATAACCTCCCAGGGCCGCCAGAGTGCCGGCGGCCAGAGCCAGACGGTCCTGGTCCATGGTCTCCCGCCCGCGCCATAGAAGGATGGCCTGCCGCCACCACAGCCCCCATATGCAGAGGGTCAGGATGCCTGCTGCGGGCAAGCCCATCTCTACGGCGGCTTCGAGGTAGTCGTTGTGGGCGTGCTTGGCCCGTTGTCCGGGGTCCAATGCGTTCTGGTAGGCACGGCTCACGGCCGGGTATGTCCCGAGGCCTGTGCCCGCCAGGGGGTGATCCAGCAGGGCGGTCCACCCGTCCTTCCACAGGTCGAAACGGCCCGCGGCGCCTTGCCCGATCTGCGAAAAGCGTCCCGCGATGCCGTCGAAGCCGATGACGGTCCCGTAGCAGAGCATGGTCACCCAGCATCCGACCAGGACCATGGCCATACGCTTCCGGCGAAAGCCGGCGAAGGCGAAGAGCAGGAAGGAGGACAGCAGGGCGACGAGGATCCCGCCCCTGGACTGGCTGAAGACGAGGGCCAGCACGACCAGACCCAGACAGAACACCCCGAAGGCCTTCTTCTGCACGAGGACTTGAGCCCGTTCCCGAGTGCCCAGAATCCGCTCCATGTTGCGCGGCGATTTGAGGATGAGCAGGTAAGCCAGCAGCACGGGCCAGAGCAGGCCGAGAAATGCGGCGAAATGGTTGCGGTTGATGAACGTGCCGCGAGCATAGCCCTGGTACGCCAGGCCGGTCGCGGCATCGACGTCCCACAGCACCCCCAGGGAGGGGAGGAGGGCCTGCAGCACTCCGTACAGGGCTTCGAAACCCGCCAGCAGGAACAGGCCGTGCAGGAGCCATGTGGGGTGGCTCCGGCTGCCGGACTGCAGGCTCCGGCAGAGGATCGAGGCGAACGCGATGAGGAAGGCCCACCATGTGAGATGCATCCATGTCGAAAGCGGGTCATAGCTGAGGGCGGTGGTGGCGATGTCGCCAAATTCCCGCAGCCCGGCACTCCACTTTGCGCGCGCCGGCGAGAGGAATGTATGCAGCCATGCGGGCAGGGGGGCGACCTGGAGCAGGGGCACGCTCAGCAGGGTCAGGGCGGCGGCCTGCAGGCGTCGCATCTCTCCTGGGGGCGCGATAAGCTTGTGCCTGAGGCTCCATGTTCCGATTCCCAGGAAAACCAGTCCGCTCACGGCTTGCCATATCCACGGTCTGGCGCCTCCAAAAAGGAGCGTCAGCAGGATCAGGGGCAGGAAGACGAGAACCCGCAGGACAAAGTCCGCCCGGTCATGAGTCACTCGCGGGAGGGCATGGGGCTTGGAGGATACGCATGGCTGCGGCTCTGCTTTTTGGAAGGCGTTCATGGGCGTACCTGATAAAGGAGAGCCCGGTGAAGCCGGCAAATCCAAAGGACGGGCGAATCTGGCATGTGTCCGCCCCGTCCGGGTCATTTCAGAAGCCGGTTGATGATGTCCTTGTACTTCTTCTCGATGACGTGCCGCTTCTTCTTGAAGGAGTTGGTCAGCTCCTCGCCGAGGGTGAACTCCTTGTCCAGGAAATGGATGTTCTGGAGCTTCTCGTAGGGCTTGAAGCCTTTCTTGGCGTTCAGGAGCTTGTTCATCTCCTCGCGCAGGCGGTCCAGGAGCTGCTTGTCCTTCAGGGCGGACTCGGTCTCGTCCAGGACCTGGTTGTACTTCTCGTAGACGAATTCCCGCAGCTTCTCCAGGTCCGGCACGATGAGGGCGCCCAGGCCCTTCTTGTCCTGGCCCACCAGCACGGCGTCCTGGACGAAGGGGAACATGGACAGGGTGGCCTCGATATTGGTCGGGTCCACGTTCTCGCCGCTGGCCAGGACGATGATCTCCTTGGCCCGGCCGGTGATGACCAGCTCGCCCGTGAGGGTCAGCTTGCCCAGGTCTCCGGTGCGCAGGAAACCGTCGGGCGTGAAGGCCGAGGCGTTGGCCTCGGGGTTGTTGTAGTAGCCCTTGGATACCTGGGCCCCGCGGACCTGGATCTCGCCTTCGGTGCCGTTGGGCACGACCTCGCCGTGGTCGTCGACGATGCGCAGGTCGGTTTCGGCAACGGCCGGACCGATGGTCCCGAAGACCTCGCAGTTAAAGCCGCGGCCGGCGATGCCCGGCGAGCACTCCGTCATGCCGTAGGCGTTGACGATGCGGATGCCGATGGCGTCGATCCACTCGTCCAGATAGGCCGGCAGGCTGCCGCCGCCGCTGATGGCCGCCTTGAGCCGGCCGCCGAACTTGTCCTGCACCAGGATAAACTTCTTTTGGGCCAGGAGGTAGGGCAGGAAGAGGAAGACGTTTTCCACCGCGGCGCGGACCTTGGCCGCCAGACGGACGGGGAAGGCCTTCTTCTCGAAGACCGGCAGTTGGTCGCGCAGGACGCGCCTGTTGCGGCGGTAGGCGGCCGAAACCCGGACCAGCAGGTTGAATATCTTGGCCTTTTTCGGGTCCTTCTTCTTCAGTCCGGCCGTGATCTTGGAGTAGAGGGACTCCCAGATGCGCGGCACCGTGGCCACCTGGGTGGGCTTGTACGTCTCCAGGTCGGAGGCGAAGGTGCGGATGGACGAGTAGACCAGGCAGCTGCCCTTGGCCACGGAAAGGTACTCGGCCGTGCGCTCGAAGATGTGCCAGGTCGGCAGGATGGACACCCAGACGTCGTCGGACTGCAGCCTGATGAGCGGCGGCAGGGTGCGTACGTTGTGCATGATGTTGGAATGGGTCAGCATGACGCCCTTGGGCGTGCCCGTGGTCCCCGAGGTGTAGATGATGGTCAGCAGGTCGTCGGGGGTGATCTTGGCGGCAAGGCCCTTGAACCACTCGATGTCGCGCGGCTCGATGGTCCGGTCCTTGAGGAGTTCGGTGTAGGTCACGGCCTTGTCGAACCAAGAGTGCTTCTCCTCGCCGGCGATGATGAAAAGCCCCTTGGGCTTCAGGGTTTTGATCAGGGCCTGGCAGTCCTTGTAGAGCTTCTCCGTTTCAAGGATGAGGAACTCCGCCCCCGAATGGGTGACGATGAACTCGATCTCGCTCGGCGGCGTGTCGGACCCGCGCGGCACGCTGACGGCGCCCAGGGCCTGCAGGGCCAGGTCCGTGACGATCCAGGAGTAGCGGTTGTCGGACAGCAGAAAGACCTTGTCGCCGCGGCGGACCTTGTGGTCCTTGAAGGCGCGGGCCAGGATGAGCACGTCCTCGAAGAACTTCTCGAATGTGACCCGGAACTCGTCCTCGCCCACGCGGTAGATGAAGGCGAGATTGTCCCGGTGCGTGGAGCAGCTCTCCAGGAAGGTGTGGAATAACGTCGGAGCGAAGGCCATGGCTGTTCTCCAAGAGAAAATGGGGTCAGTCCTTTTAGGCGAGGGTGGACTGCAAGGCAAGTCGGGTTTGTGCGTATCCGCTCAGGCCTTTTTCGCCGCGGAAACCTTGCGCATGCGCAGGTTGAGGACCTCTACCAGCAGGGAGAAGCTCATGGCGAAGTAGATGTAGCCGCGGTCGATGTGCTTGCCCATGCTCTCGGCCACCAGGAACACGCCGATGAGGATGAGGAAGGACAGGGCCAGGATCTGGATGGTCGGCTGGCGTTTGACGAACCCGCTGACCGTGTCGGCGAAGATGAGCATGACGGCCACGGCGGCCACTACCGCCGCGATCATGACGGCGATGTTGTTGGCCATGCCCACGGCCGTGATGACGGAATCCAGCGAGAAGATGACGTCGAGGAACATGATCTGGGTCACGGCCGAGACGAATCCGAGGCTTTTGCGGATGCGCACGTCCTCCTCGGGCCTGTGTTCCAGTTTCTCGTGAATCTCGAAGGTGGCCTTGGCGATGAGGAAGAGCCCGCCGCCCAGCAGGATCAGGTCGCGGCCGGACACGGCGTGCTCCATGACGGTGAAGAGGGTGGCCGTGAGCCCCATGACCCAGGTGATGGCGAACAGCAGGCCGATGCGGGTCAGCATGGCCATGGCCAGGCCTATCTTGCGCGCCTTGGACTGCAGCGCTTCGGGCAGATTGTTTGTGATGATGACGATGAAGACGATGTTGTCGATGCCAAGGACGATTTCGAGGCTGGCCAGGGTCAGGAAGGCGATGATGCTTTGCGGTTCGAACATGGGATGGCCCTTGGTTTGCGGTGCGGATGGGTTTTTGTAGGTGAAGGGAGATCTCAAATCAAGGGACGGGGGTGTCCGGGCTTCCAAGGCATGGCCGACTCTGCTATCTGCCGGAAGCGGGGAAAGCCCGGACCGCTTCGACATCTTCCATCCGCCGGAGGGCCGATGATTCTCGACGACAAACCCTATTCCTTCGATCGCGTCGTGCGCATGGCCCTGTCCGTGGGCCTGGTCTGGGCCATCATCGCGGCCCTGGGCTACTTGAGCGACGTGCTCGTACCCTTCGCCGTGGCCCTGATCCTGGCCTACATCATGAACCCTCTGGTGCTCCGGGTGCAGGGGGTGGTCAAGAGCAGGAGCGTGGCCATCGGCCTGACCCTGCTTCTCTTCGTGCTGGTCGCGGTCGGGATCTTCCTCATCGTGGTGCCCCTCATGGGGCGGGAAATGGCGCACATGGGCCGCCTCATCTCCGACCTGGTCAGCAATTCCAAGCTGGCCGAAGCCGCGGCCAGGCGCCTGCCGCCCGACGTCTGGCAGGCCCTGCGGGACTACTTCAACACGCCCGAAGTCCAGAACTTCTTCCGCACGGACAGTTTCATCTCCATGGCCCAGGCCGCCCTGCGCAGGCTCCTGCCCGGCATCATGGGGTTCATCTCCGGCACCTACAGCGTGATCATGGCCCTGGTCGTCCCCGGCGTGGTCTTCATGTACCTCATCTTCCTGCTCCTGGACTTCCAGAAGGTCCGCGTGGTCTGGAAGGAGATGATTCCCGCCCCGTACCGGGCGGGCGTGGTGTCCTTCGTGGAGGAGTTCGACCTGGCCATGAGCCGCTATTTCCGCGGCCAGATCTTCATCTCGGGAGCCCTGTGCGTGGTCTTCGCCACGGGCTTCTTCCTCATCGGGCTGCCGCTGGGCATTCTGCTCGGCATCATGCTCGGCGTCATGAGCCTGGTGCCGTACCTGCAGGTTTTGGGCGCCATCCCGGCCGTCATGGTCGCGGCCATCCACGCCCTGGAGACGGGGCAGTCTTTCTGGCTCGTCCTGGGCCTGACGGGTCTGGTCTTCGTGGCCGCGCAAGTCGTGCAGGACGTCATCCTCGTGCCGCGCATCATGGGCAAGGCCATGGGCCTCTCGCCGGCCGTGATGCTCCTGTCCCTGTCCATCTGGGGCAAGCTTCTCGGCATGCTCGGCCTTTTGATCGCCCTGCCCATGACCTGTCTGGTCCTGGCCTACTACAGGCGGCTGGTCCTGGCCCAGGAGGAGACGATCATTCTGCCTGAAGGGGGTGAGGGACCATGAGCGGACATATCCCGGACATGCGCGCCATGCGCGACTTCCTCAAGGACGACCTGCGTCTGTTGATCGACTTCTCTCGCTCGGACCAGAACCGCGGCGTGGCCCCGCCGCCCGTGCAGAAGCCTGCGAGCCCCGGGCAGCTCGTCTCCCTCCTGCCGTCGGACCCGGCCGGGACCTTCGCCGGGCACATGGACCTGGCGCAAGCCCTGGCCGAACGCAAGAGCCACCGGGCCTGGCGCGACGAGCCCGTCAGCCTGGACGAACTGGGCTTTCTGCTCTGGGCCGTGCAGGGCGTGCGCCGCAAGGGCGGGGCCGCCAGCGTGTTCCGCACCGTGCCCTCGGCAGGCTGTCGCCACGCCCTGGAGACGTACGTCGCGGCCAGGGACTGCGAGGGGCTTGCGCCCGGGCTCTACCGCTACCTGCCTCTGGACCACGCCCTGGTCCTGGAGCGCGAGGCCGGGCCGGATTTCGCGGCCCGCTTGCACGAAGCCGTCCTCATGCAGTCATTCGTGGTCCGCGCGCCCCTGACGTTCATCTGGACGACCATCCCCTACCGCATGGAGTGGCGCTACATGGAAGCCGCCCACAGGGTCATCGCCCTGGACGCGGGCCACGCCTGCCAGAACCTCTACCTCGCCACCCAGGCCGCCGGGTGCGGGACCTGCGCCGTGGCCGCCTTCCACCAGCGGGCCATGGACGAGTTCCTGGGCGTCGACGGGGAGAACGAGTTCGCCCTTTACCTCGCCCCCGTGGGCAAGGTCTGATGCTCTACGCCCTGGCTTTCGTCGTCCTGGCCGCCCTTGTGATCGGTCCGGGGCTGTGGGCCCGGCACATGCTCGAACGTTACGGCCGTGAGGAGTACTTTTCGGGCACGGGCATCGACTTGGCCCGCATCCTCGTCGAGGACCTGCGGCTTCACGGCGTGCGCGTCGAGACCACGGACCGGGGCGACCACTACGACCCGATTGAGAAGGTCGTGCGTCTCAACCCGGCCTTGGCCGGCCGGCGCAGCCTCACGGCCGTGGTCGTGGCCGCCCACGAGGTCGGACACGCCATGCAGGACCAGAGCGGAGACGGACTGCTGCGATTCCGCACGGCCCTGGTGCGGGCCGGGATCTGGGCCGAACGCATAGGCGCGGCCGCCGTCATGGTCGCCCCCCTGCTGGGCGCGGCCCTGCAGGTGCCGGTGGTGGGGCGGCTCATGCTGGCATCCGCCGTGTGCGTGTTGGGCATCCCGGTGCTGGTGCACCTCGTGACCCTGCCCGTGGAGATCGACGCGAGCTTTTCCAGGGCCCTGCCCGTGCTCCGCGCGGGCCGCTACATCCCGCCCGAGGACGAGGCCGCGGCGCGGCGGATACTGACGGCCTGTGCCCTGACGTACCTCTCCCAGGCCCTGGCCGGCATGTTCAACGTACTGCGGTGGGCCAGGATTTTCCGGCGCTGAGACGCGTCTGGACAATCGGGTTGTTTCCCACTACGAGTCGGGCGTCTGACCACCCAACCAATCTCCCCCCCCAATACATGGCACTCATAAGCGCAAGCAACCTGACCCTGTCCTTTTCCGGCCCCCCTCTGCTGGACGACATCAGCCTGCAGATCCACCCCGGCGAACGCATCTGCCTTCTGGGCCGCAACGGCGAGGGCAAGTCCACCCTCATGCGCGTCCTGGCGGGCGAACTGTCCCCCGACTCCGGCGAGGTGGGCTGGGGCAAGGGGCTGACCATGGCCTCCCTGCCCCAGGAAGTGCCCGCCGACCTCACAGGCAGCATCTACGACGTCGTGGCCTCGGGGGCAGGGGAGGCGGGCCGGTGCCTGGCCGCCCTGCGTCACGAGGGCGAGGCGGGCGCTGACCATGCGCTGCTTGAACGCGCCCACCGCCTGCTCGACGAACAGGCCGGCTGGAGCCTGACGCGGCGCATCGACACCGTGCTGACCCACTTGGGCCTCGCGCCCGACGCGCCCTTCGCGTCCCTGTCGGGCGGCGGCAAGCGCAAGACCCTGCTGGGCCGCGCCCTGGCCGCGGAACCCGACATCCTTTTCCTGGACGAACCCACCAACCATCTCGACATCGAGGCCATCGGCTGGCTGGAGGAGTTCCTGGTCAAGGAGCCGCGCACGCTCTTCTTCGTCACCCACGACCGCATGTTCCTGCGCCACGTGGCCAACCGCATCCTTGAGCTGGACCGCGGGCAGCTCGTGGACTGGGCCTGCGACTACGATACCTTTCTGCAGCGCAAGGCCGACGTGCTGGCCACGGAAGAGACCCTGTGGCGCAAGTTTGACCAGAAGCTCAAGGAGGAGGAAATCTGGATCCGCAAGGGCATCAAGGCCCGCCGCACGCGCAACGAGGGCCGCGTGCGGGCCCTGAAGGCCATGCGCCTGGAGCGCAGGCAGCGCCGCGAGCGCACGGGCAACGTGGCCATGCAGATCCAGGAGGCCAATAAGTCCGGCAACCTCGTGCTGGAGGTCCGAAACATTTCCTACGGCTGGGGAGAGACGCCGGTCATCCGCGATTTCTCGGCCAACATCATGCGCGGCGACAAGGTCGGCATCGTCGGCCCCAACGGCGCGGGCAAGACCACGCTCCTGGGGCTGCTGCTGGGTGAGCTGGCCCCGCAGTCCGGCGAGGTGCGCCAAGGCACCAACCTGGAAGTGGCCTACTCGGACCAGATGCGCTCCATCCTGGACGAGACCAAGACCGCCCGCGACATCGTCGGCGACGGCTCGGACTATGTGGACGTGAACGGTAACCGCCGCCACGTCATCGGCTACCTCAAGGACTTCCTCTTCACCCCCGAGCGCGCCCAGACGCCCGTCAGCGTGCTCTCGGGCGGCGAGCGCAACCGCCTGCTCCTGGCTCGGCTCTTCACCCGGCCGTGCAACGTCCTCGTTCTCGACGAGCCGACCAACGACCTGGACCAGGAGACACTGGAACTGCTGGAGGAGCTCATCGGCGAGTTCGCCGGCACCGTGCTCGTGGTCAGTCACGACCGCGAGTTCCTGAACAACACCGTGACCTCCTGCTTCGTCTTCGAGGGCGAGGGCAGGGTGGTGGAGTACGCCGGCGGCTACGACGACTGGCTGGCGCAGCGTCCCCGGCCGGAGGAGCCCGAGGCCGTCCAGGCCAAGGCCGTGAAGCCCAAGGCCGCCAAGGCGCGAAAACTGACCTGGAAGGAAAACCAGGAGCTCGATGCTCTGCCCGGCCGCATTGAGGCCCTGGAATCCGAAGTCGCGGCCCTGCAGGAGCGGATGAACAATCCCGATTTCTACACCAACGATCACACCGTCGTGGCCGCCGAGGCCGCCCGGCTGGAGGTTCTGGAGTCCGAACTGGACGCCCTGCTGACCCGCTGGGACGAGCTCGAAGAACTGCGTGCGCTGTGCGAATCCTAAGGTTTTGGTTGAAGTATGGAAATTTCCCTGACTACACCGGCCCTGCTCTTCCCGACCATCTCCCTGGTCCTCTTGGCCTATACCAACCGTTTCCTGGCCCTGGGTTCACGCATCCGCACCCTGCACGACCGCTACGAGGCGAGCCACGGCCCCTCCATCCTGGCCCAGATCGAGAGCCTGCGCCAGCGGGTCAACCTCATCCGTCTCATGCAGCTTTATGGGGTGCTCAGTCTCTTTCTGTGCGTCCTGTGCATGTTTTGTCTTTTCGCCAGCCTTGTGCTTTTGGGCAAAATTCTCTTCGGGCTGAGTCTTGTGGCCATGCTGGTCTCCTTGGGACTGTCCACTCGCGAGATTCACATTTCCACGCAGGCCCTGAATATCCAACTGGAGAGCCTGAGCCTCTCGCAGGGGGACGACAATGCACGCTAAATTCGGAGAACTGAGGGATTTCATCTGCCGCAAGTGCGGCCTTTACGGCATGGTCGATGTCATCGGCATGGAGTTCGACTACGACCGCGATTCGGGCGTCCTCTTCGACGTCGTCGACGACTCCGACGGCCGCCGTCGGGGCGATCAGGTCGTCTGCGACTGCGGCTGCGAGTGTTTCGACATGCACGTGCAGGGAGCGTCCAGATGAACGACATGCTGCGCATCGCATCGCCCGCGGCCATGCAGGAGCTGGGGCTCGTCTGGCGTCGGGAGGGGCTGACGGTCGGGCTGGTCCCGACCATGGGCTACTGGCACGAGGGGCACTTGAGCCTCATGCGCTGGGCCCGGGAGCACTGCGACGTCCTGGTGGCCTCCATCTTCGTCAACCCGACCCAGTTCGGCCCCGGCGAGGACCTGGAAAATTACCCGTCGGACCTGGAACGCGACTCGGAACTGGCCCGGGAGGCCGGCGTGGACGCGCTCTTCACTCCGGTCCGTGACGATATGTATGCTCCGGACCACGGCACCTGGGTCACGGTGCCGGAGCTGACCACGAACCTCTGCGGCCGTTCCCGGCCCATCCATTTCCGGGGCGTGGCCACGGTGGTCTGCAAGCTTTTCAACCTGGTCCAGCCGACTTTCGCCGTGTTCGGAGAGAAGGACTGGCAGCAGTTGGCCGTGATCCGCAAGATGACGCGCGAACTGGACATCCCCGTGCGCATCGAGGGCCGTCCCATCATGCGTGAGGCCGACGGGCTGGCAATGAGCTCGCGCAATGTCTATCTGACTCCCGAAGAGCGCGCCGTGGCCCCGCACATCCGCCGTGGTCTCCTCCTGCTGGAGGATCTGGTCCGCTCCGGCCAGACCGATGCGGACGCCCTGCGCGCAGCCGTCGGGAAGTACTACGAAGCGCACATTCCCATGGGGCGCCTCGATTACCTGGAACTGGTGGACCCCGCGACCATCGAGACGGTCGAGCGGGTCCGGGACGATGTCCTTGCCGCCGTGGCCCTGCGCCTGGGCAAGGCGCGGCTCATCGACAACATTCATGTAGCCTTCGAGAGATAAATGCCTTTACGTACGTTTCTGCAGGCCAAGCTGCACCGGGCGACCATCACCGGCGCAGAGGTCGATTACGAGGGGTCCGTGGCCATCTGTCCGGACCTCATCCGAGCCGCGGGGTTCCACCTCAACGAGCGCGTGGACATCTACAACGTGGACAACGGCGAGCGCCTGTCCACCTACGTCATCCTCGGCGAGAAAGGCGAGATCTGCCTCAACGGCGCCGCGGCCCACAAGGGCCGCCGCGGGCAGAAGGTCATCATCGCCTCCTACGTGCAGCTGACCCCGGACGAGATTCCCGGCCATGAACCGGTCGTGGTCCTGGTCGGTCCGGACAATGAAATCACGAAAACGAACGGAGACAGCAGATGAAAACCCTGAATGACTTCCTCCGGATGAAGAAGGACGGCGAAAAGATCGTCATGCTCACGGCCTACGACTATCCGTCGGCCAGACTCGCGGAGGAGGCCGGGGTTGACGTCGTCCTGGTGGGCGATTCCCTGGGCATGGTCGTGCTCGGCTACGATTCCACCGTGCCCGTGACCATGGCCGACATGATCCACCACAGCCGTGCCGTCCGGCGCGGCGCCGGGAAGACCTTCGTCGTCACCGACATGCCCTTCCTGAGCTACCAGATATCTCCGGCCCAGGCCCTGGAAAACGCGGGGCGGCTGGTGCAGGAGGGGGGCTGCGAGGCCGTCAAGGTCGAGGGCGGGGAGGAGATCGCCGCCCAAGTCCGGGCCCTGACGCGGGCCGGCATCCCGGTCTGCGCCCACGTGGGCCTGACGCCACAGTCGGCCACGGCCCTGAGCGGGTACAAGGTGCAGGGACGCACGGCCGAGGCGGCCAACAAGCTCCTGCGCGACGCCCTGGCCCTGGAAGAGGCCGGGGCCTTCATGATCGTGCTCGAATGCATCCCCGTGCAGGTCGCGCAGCTCGTGACCGGCCGCCTGTCCATCCCGACCATCGGCATCGGGGCGGGCGCGGCCTGCGACGGCCAGGTGCTGGTCTGGCACGACACCCTGGGCATGTTTGACCGCTTCACGCCCAAGTTCGTGAAGAAGTTCGAGACACTGGGCGTCAAGGCCAAGGATGCCGTCGGGGCGTACGCCCGCGAGGTGCGGGAAGGGACGTTCCCCGGCCCGGAGCACACCTTCACCATGAACGAGGCCGAGTTGAAGCGTATTTACGGGGACGGCTGAGGCTGTCCTTTTGTCGCGTTCGCTGCTAGGCTGCGCGCAGATTTTCGGCATACACCGCCAGGAGGAACCCATGCTGCCCAAGATCAACCGCCGGCAATGGCCGAGACACGAGAAGCAGTATCTGGTGCAGATATCCACGTCCCTCGCGGCCGGCTCGGTCCCGGCCACGGTTTCCAATTTCAGCCGGGGAGGGCTGTGCTTCCTGCACACCGAGGCCCTGGACAAGGGGGCGAGCGTCATGATCCGCCTGCCGCAGGACCTGATCGGCCTGGCGCGCGACGTGCGGGCCAAGGTCAAATGGTGCGTGCCGTCCCGCAGCGGCGGCTACGCCGTCGGGGTGCAGTACGTTGAACCCCTGCGCTGGACCCGCTACGAATGAGGCTTTGCGCCGGCTTCGGCGCGTTGCAGGCGGAAAGGAATCCCCCGGGAAAGGAATTTCCCGCGGGGATTTTTTCATGCGCACGGATTTCGCAGTGTGAAGCGGGGAGTACGTGAAAATGGCTGGAAAGGCATAGATTCCCGCCTTCGCGGGAATGACGCATCCCTGGGGCGGCATTTCGGCGTTATTATTGGCGGCATCCTCCCGCCTCGTCACCGTGTCATCCCCGTGCAGACGGGGATCCATGAATTCTGAAACCTTGAAGACATGGATGCCCGCCTTCGCGGGAATGACATCATGCCTGCACGGCGTTGCGGGGCCAATGTCTCAGGCCTGGTCGGGGATGCGCAGTCTGGTCACGGCCAGGGCGCTGGCCGCGCACATGCTCAGGCCGAAGAGGACGAAGCACAGGGCGAAGCTGAAGGTCTCGCCGCCCCAGGCCAGCAGGGCCGGCATGAAACCTGCTCCTATGACGGAGGTGCACATGACCGTCAGGGACACGGACAGGTCGTTGGTGGCCTTGGGGCAGACCAGGGACAGGACGGCGAAGCCCACGGGGAAGAAGCAGACCACGAAGACGGGCTGCAGGGTCAGCATGGCCACGGTCCACCACAGGGGGCCGTACCCGGACAGGGCCGTGGCCGCGCCCGTGCCGACGAGGCACAGGGCCAGGGTGCGGCGGTAGCCGATGCGGCGGATGATCCAGCCCGTGGCCGGCAGGAAGGCCAGGGAGGCGATGCGCGAGCAGCCCAGAATGATGTTGGCCGTCTCGCGGTCGAGCCCCTTTTCCTGCACCAGGAAGGCCGGCACGAGGTTGTAGACGCCGACCTCCACGCTCACGGCCAGCACGAAGAGCAGGACCGTGATCCAGAAGGCGGGGCGGACGGCGATGACCTTGACGTTTCGCAGGACCGGGGGCATGCCCGGCCGCACCGTGCGCGGGCCGCGCAGGGCGTAGACGGCCGCCAGGAGCAGACACAATGCCCCCAGCAGGCGAAACAACATCGGGTACCCGGCCGAGCCCATGAAGGCCTCGGCCACCAGAGGCGAGGCGATGAAGGCCAGATTCGGGGCCAGTTCGTGCACGGCGAAGGCCTGGCCCCAGTGGGCCGTGGGCGTGACCTCGGTGATGGTCACCACGCTGGAGGGCATGTACAGCCCGGCCCCGGCGCCCATGAGCAGGATCCAGACCGAGAAGCCGAAAAACGAGTCGCAACCGGCGAGGCCCAGGAGGCCCAGGCCGATGCCGGCCACCGAGGCGACGATGGTCCCCTTGTGCCCGAGGCGCGCCGAGACGAAGCCCGCACAGAGCACCGCGAGGCTGTAGCCGCCCGAGAGGAAGATGAAGAGGTTGGCGCTGGCGGCCAGGCTGCGGCCGAGATGGTCGGAGATGGGCAGGAGCAGGGGGCCGAAAAGTGTCTGGGCCAGGAAGTTGGCGAAGAAGACCGTGGTCAGCAGGGTCAGGGCCGGCAGGGACGGGGCGAAGGGGGATATTTTTTCAGGGAATGGGTTCATGGCTTAACAACTGCAAGGAAAGTTTGTATTCGCCCGACTGGCGTAAAGGGAACATCCGATACGTGCAATGAACCGCAAAATCAACACAAACCGGGAGGTTCACGTGCCTCGACATATCATGAACATTCTTTTCGCCCTGGCGATCGTGCTGGGCGGCGCCTTGGGCGCGCAGGCCGACGACCTGACGGACAGGATCCAGCAGCGCTACGATTCGCTGCAGTCCTTCCGCGGCTTTTTCCTGCAGAAGCTGACCAACGCCTCCAGCCGGGAGGTGCAGGAGCGCCTGGGCAACATCGCCTTCGCGCGGCCCCGCTTCATCCGCTGGGAGACGACCAGCCCCGAGAACGAGCTGCTGATCATCGGCAAGGACACAGTCTGGGAATACTTTCCCGACGAGGAGACGGTCTACCGCTACACGGTGGAGCAGGTCCTGAGTTCCAAGACCATGATCCGCTTCCTGTCCGGCGAAGCCAACCTCAAGGACGACTTCACGGTCCAGGATTTGGGCATGGACGGCGAATTCCGCCACCTGAAGCTCATCCCCAAGGAGCCCGAACCGAATCTGGTGGAGGGCGAGGTCTGGGTGCGTCCGGGCCAGGACATCATGGAGCGCATCAAGCTGGTGGATTTCTTCGGCAACGTGAACGAACTCGAACTGACGGGCCTGGAGCTTGACGTGCCTGTGGACGAGAAGGAGTTCACCCTGGTCCCCCCCAAGGGGACCGAAGTCATCGAAGGCATGAAGGAAGAATGAGAAAATTGGGCCCGGAGTTCGAACGAACTCCGGGCCCCTTGGGTTCTGTTCAGACGGCCAGGAAGCGTAGGTAGAGGTCGCCCCGCCAGGGGCCCAGCCGGCGCCCCAGCCCGCGCAGGCGGATGGGCCGGCCGACCACGAAGTCGGGGGGCAGGGTCACGTCGATGGTCCGCGGCTCCGGGCTGAAGCGGTGCTTGATCTGCACGCGCAGGGTCGTGCCGGGGATGAGGGAGCGGGCGGGCATGCGCACGGTCTGGCGGTCGTCGAGCTGGCGCGCCGCCCAATCCTTGACCGAGGCCACGAGGCCCCGGCCCAGATTGAAATTCAGGTCGCGATCCCCCCATTTGACCTTGAGGCTCTTGGTCCGGATGGGTTCGGCAGGTTCCGTGCCGGGCTCCACGCCGCGCTTGAGCTTGCTGAAGATGTCCTCGAAGACCTGCTTGGCGAAGGGGTCGTTCAGGATGTCCCGCAGCACCTCCTCCTGTCTGGCCGAGAAGCCCCCGTAGGGCCGGCCGCCGCGCTTGATCTTGGCCTCCTCTTCCTGGCGGATGGTTTCGGCGCTGTAGCGCCGCCCGCCCTCGGAGTTGTCTTCGGGTTCGACCGGACGTTCCAGGTTCTTCTTCAGCAGCACGTAGGCTTCGTTCAGGCGGGTGAAACGCTGGGCCGCGCGCGCGTCGCCGGGGTTCAGGTCCGGGTGGTACCTGAAGGCCAGGCGGCGGTAGCTGGTCTTGATCTCGTCGAGGGTCGCGCCGGGCGAAACCTCCAGCAGGGAGTAGCACTCGGAGAGGCGCATCAGCTCTCTTCCGTCTTCCCGCACAGATCGGCGACGCGCAGGGCGCCGGCCTCGTCCTCGCGGCCGCTCTTGGCCAGGCCGCTGTCGAGAACGTAGGCCAGACCGACGCGCACGAACTCGGCGTGGCCGCTTTCGGCCACGATGCCCGGGCAGTAGTCCTGGGCCAGCTCCCAGCTCACGGCGTCGGCCAGGTTGCCGCGGAAGAACGGCCAGGCGCGGCAGACGTCGGGCTTGGCCGGGTGCACGGTGCAGGCCTTGTCGCGGTCGAAGAAGATGCAGTAGCCGTCGTCGCCGCAGCGCAGGACCGTCTTCTTGCCCTGGGGCTCGGTGAAGCGTTCGCGGAACTGGGCGACGTCAAGGCCCAGGAAGGCGGCCAGGCGTTCCTGTTCCGGGGCCGAAGCCACGATGCCTCCCCGGCCCTGGCAGCAATGGCCGCACATGCGGCAGTCGAATACGGATATGGTCATGATCGTTCCTCGCGTGGCCCCGACTTCAACCACAAGGGGCCGCCTTTGGCAAGGCCCGGCCCTTGACCTCTCGGCCCGCCCGGGGCTAGCACTTCGGCCAGCACAACGTCATCACAAGGATCGCCCATGAAAACCCGCATGCTACGCAACGAAGCACAATACGTCTGGGACATGCACGACGTCTTCACCCTGGGGGAACTCGGCCACCGCCGGCGCATGGACATGCATCCCGAAGGGGTCGTGACCTACATCGTCGACCGCAACATCAACTACACCAACGTCTGCGTGTCGGGCTGCAAGTTCTGCGCGTTCTTCAAGGGCCCGGGCGACGAGGGCGGGTACGTCCTGTCCACGGACGAGATCCTGGCCAAGGTCCAGGAAACCGTGGACTTGGGCGGCTACCAGATCCTGCTGCAGGGCGGCATGAACCCGGACCTGCCCCTGGCCTGGTACGCGGACCTCCTGCGGGCCCTGAAGACGAGTTTCCCGCAGGTGGCGGTGCACGGCTTTTCGCCCTCGGAAATATTCTACCTGAGCGGCAGGGAGTCGCGCCCCGTGGCCGATATTCTGACGCAGCTGCGCGAGGCCGGCCTCGATTCCATGCCCGGCGGCGGCGCCGAGATCCTGGTCGACGAGGTCAGAAACCGCGTCTCCCCGCGCAAGTGCTCGGCCGACCAGTGGCTTTCTGTCATGGAGACAGCCCATGGCCTGGGCATGCGCACCACGGCGACCATGATGTTCGGCCAGGGCGAGACCTTCGACCAGCGCATCGAGCACCTCGACCGCCTGCGCGACCTGCAGGACCGCACGGGCGGCTTCACGGCCTTCATCCCCTGGACCTTCCAGCCCCGCAACACGCGCATGGAGATGCCCGAGACCTCGTCCCACGAATACCTCAAGTTCCTGGCCCTGTGTCGCCTCTACCTCGACAACATCGACAACATCCAGGCCTCCTGGGTCACCCAGGGGCCCATGGTCGGCCAGCTGGCCCTGATGTGGGGCGCCAACGATATGGGCTCGACCATGCTGGAGGAGAACGTCGTGGCGGCCACGGGCGTGCACTTCCGCCTGCCCGAAGCCGAACTGCGCGTCCTGGTGCAGAAGGCCGGCTTCACTCCCAGGCGGCGGACCATGGACTATACCCTGTGCGAGGAGGTCGCGTGAGCTTTCTCTCCCTTGAGCGGATGCCCCTGTCCGAGGTGGCGGAGCGCACCGCACGCCTGCGTTTGCACCTGAACACGCTGAACCCGGCCGCGTCCGGCATACTTGTCTTCTCGCGTCTGGCGCTTTACCACCTGACCGGCGCCTGGGTCAGCGGCGTGCTGTGGGTGCCCATGGACGGCGAGGCCGTGCTCCTGTGCCGCAAGGGCATCGAGCGGGCGCAGCTCGACTCGCCCATGAGCCGCATCGTCGAGTTCAAGTCCTACTCCCAGCTGCCGACGCTGCTGCAGGACGCCGGCGTGCCCATGGGCGACGAGGTGGCCGTGGAGATGACGGGCCTGACCTGGTCCATGGGCGAACTGCTGCGCTCGAAGCTCCCCGGCGTGGTCCTGGCGCCCGGCGACACGGCCCTGGCCTGGACCCGGGCCGTGAAGACGCCCTGGGAGCTGGCCAAGCTGCGTCTGGCCGGAGAGCGACACGACAAGGCCCTGAACGACACCCTGCCGAACATGATCCGCCCGGGCATGACCGAGCGCGAGATCGCCCTGGCCGTGTGGGACGCCTTCTACAGCCACGGCCACCAGGGCATGATGCGCATGCAGAACGCGGGCGAGGAGATTTTTCTGGGGCATGTGGCGGCCGGCGACTCGGGCAACTACCCGACGGTCTTCAACGGCCCCCTGGGCCTGCGCGGGGCGCACCCGGTCCTGCCGTTCCTGGGCTACGCCGGCAAGGTCTGGCAGCGCGGCGAGCCCCTGGCGCTGGACTGCGGCTTCTGCCTGGAGGGCTACCACACGGACAAGACCCAGGTGTACTGGGCCGAGGAATCCGTCATCCCTGAGGAGGCCGACCGGGCCCAGGACTTCTGTCTGCAGATCCAGGAGCACCTGGCCAGCCGCCTGGTGCCGGGGGCCGTGCCGGCGGAACTGTACCGCGACTGCATCCGCATCGCCCTGGCCAACGGCATGGGCGAGGGGTTCATGGGCCTTGGGCGCAACAAGGTCGGGTTCCTGGGGCATGGCATCGGCCTGGCCATCGACGAGTGGCCCGTCCTCGCCCCGACCTTCGACCGTCCTCTGGAAGAGAACATGGTCCTGGCCCTGGAGCCCAAGATCGGCATCGCGGGCCTGGGCATGGTCGGCGTGGAGAACACCTTCGTGGTCACGCCCGAGGGCGGCAGATGCCTGACGGGCGAGCGCTTCGGGCCGACGTTCCCGGCTTAGGCGGGACTGGCGGCGGGGAGGGGATTGTGGCATGAATGAAAAATACGGATCGAAGCACTCGTTCCACCGAGGAAAAATGACCCCGAAACGCAAGCTCTGGCTCATCGACGCGAGCTACATGTTCAACGCCCGCCACAGCGTGCGCAGCGGCTACGAGTTCAGCTACCTGCGCCTGCGCCAGTACCTGGAGCAGGACGGCCCCATCTGGCGGGCCTACTACCTGAACTCCACGCCCAACCCGCCCTCGGACGGCCAGGACAATTTCCACCGCTGGCTGCGCAGCGGCCCGCCCATGGGGCCCAAGATCATCACCAAGTTCTACGGCCTCAAGCAGCAGCGGGCCGACAAGGCCTATTGCGAGGAGTGCGGGCAGAAGGTTTCCCTGCGCTGCCAGAACCAGAACGGCGAAACCACCCACCGGGTCTTCAACGAGATCCAGAAGGGCGTGGACGTGGGCATCGCCACCCTGTCCCTCATCCATCAGCGCAACTACGACACGCTGCTGCTGTCCTCGGGCGACTCGGACCTGCTCGACGCCGTGGAACACCTCTCGGAGCAGGGCAAGACCATCGAACTCGTGGTCTTCCGCGACGGGGTATCCTCGGAATTGCAGTGCCGGGCCGACCGCATTCACTGGATCAATGATTTCGCGACCGAAGTGGACAACGCAAGCCGCGAGCAGGCGGCCGAGGGCGACGGCCCCCAGGCAGGCTCCGCGGAGAGGAGGAACTCATGACCAGCCTCGAAAAGTTCGTCTCGCAGTACACCATGGGCGAGGAGATCGCCAACAGCATCACCCACGCCGTGGGCACGGGGATGTCCATCGCCGCCCTGGTGGTGCTCATCGTCTCGGCCGTGTCCCAGGGCGACGCCTGGCACGTGGTCAGCTTCTCCATCTTCGGGTCCACACTGATCCTGCTGTACCTGGCCTCGACCCTGTACCACGCCATCCCGCTGCCGGGCGCCAAGCGCATCCTCAAGACCCTGGACCACAGCGCCATCTTCCTGCTCATCGCCGGCACCTACACGCCCTTCATGCTGGTTTCCATGCGCGGCACCACCGGCTGGATCGTCTTCGCCGTGGTCTGGATTCTGGCCGTGGCGGGCGTGGTGCTCAAATGCTGCTTCGTGTACCGCTTCAAGCGACTGTCTCTGACCATCTACCTCGGCATGGGCTGGCTGTGCGTGCTGGTCATGCGCGACATGTACGCCTCCCTGCCGGGCACGAGCCTGACCTTGCTGGCCCTGGGCGGCCTGGCCTACACCCTGGGCGTGGTCTTCTACGTCTGGAAGCGCCTGCCCTACAGCCACGCCATCTGGCACCTCTTCGTCATCGCCGGCAGCACCCTGCATTTCTTCTCCGTGCTGCACACGCTCCCGGCCTGATTCCCGTGGCCGACTGGTTCGTCTACGTGCTGCGCTGCGGCGACGGCACGCTGTACACCGGCATCACCACCGACGTTTCCCGCCGCCTGTCCGAGCACGCCTCGGGCGGGCCCAGGGCCGCCAAGTACCTGCGCGGCCGCGGCCCCCTCGAATTGGCCTTTTCCGCGCCTGCAGGCGGCCGGTCGCGGGCCCTGACCCTCGAACGCTGGCTCAAGGGCCTGCCCCGCAGCCGCAAGGACGATCTGATCTGCGGCCGCCTGGCCTGGCCCGAATCCTAGCCGAACATCAGCCATTGCGGGCGGAAGATGAGCAGCAGCCCGACAGCCAGCATGAGCGCCCCGCCGAGCATCCGCGCGTAGCGGACGTAGGTCGTGGTCGCGCCCGTGACCTCCAGCGTCAGCATGGCCGCCACGAAGACGACGAGGTCGTCGACCATGTAGAAGAAGATGTAGAGGGCAATGTAGGAATAGTATTTCCAGGCCGGATACGCGTTCAGGGACAGGACCTGCGTGTAGATGGCCGGAAACCCCGCCGAGCAGACGACTTCCACCAGATTGACCATGAAGGCCAGGAGCGCGATCCCGATCAGGGACAGCAGCAGGCTGTGCTGCCCGATGACGGACCGCAGCCTGATGCGGAAGTGCTTGCGCCGCTCGCTGCCGTTCATCCTGCAACTGATTTCCTCGTTGGCCAGGGCGTCCCTGAGGCTGTACGCGCCTCCGGCCAGGGCGATGAGCCCGATCCCGACCCTGACCCACATGACGAGCCCGAAGAAGAGGATGAGGTTGAGCCAGGCAGCCATGAAGAGGAAATAGACCAAGGCCGAGGCGGCGATGAAGACGGTGCCCAGAAGCCACATGCGCGTGCGGTCCCGCATGCCGAGCAGCAGGCCGATCAGAAAGACCAGGGCCCACATGGCGCAGGGGTTGAACCCGTCCAGAAAGCCCATGACCACGGTCAGCAGGGGCAGGGAGAAAGCCAGGACGTCAATGTCGCCCAGCAGCGGGACGGTGATGATCCGCGTGCCCGGCGCAGTTGCCGCTTCGGGCGCCGCGTCGGGTGCGGCCTTCGGGGGCGGTGGCGCCTTTTCGCCTTCGCTGGTTCGACGGACCAGGTCCGGGCAGTCCCCAGGCAGGCATTTGGCGACCAGCGTCCTGATCATGTCCGGGGTGAAGGTCTCGTCGAAGCCTATGATGCATTCCTCCCCGACAACGAGGAAGGGGACGGCGACGGAGTGGGCGTTGAGCCGCTCGGCGACCCTTTCGAGCAGTTCCATGTTTTTCGTGTTGAAATAGACTTCGTACCGCTCGATGCGCAGGTTGCCGTAGCGGTTTTCGTATTCCCGGAGGAGCTTTTCCTCCTTGGCGCAGTGGGGGCAGCCCTGGCCGTAGAAGAAGTGCATGACGAAAGGGGGCGACGCGGCGTTAACGGCCGTCGGCGAAAGGAGAAGAACGAGAAGGAGGAAAAGGGCAGTGTGCATGCTTTCCCGCTCGGGCCGCGTTATGCGGCCCTTACAAAGAAAATAGCACATCGAAGGGCAAGGGGCTACTTTTTTGTCTCCACCGGCAGAACAAGTCGTCTTAAGGCCGCAGTTCCGCTTCGAGGGCCTCGTCGAGCTGTCCGCTGGTGAAGAGGTCGCGCAGCACCAGGGGGCTCTCCGGGCGTTCCTTGGGGAAGATGGCCAGGATGGGGATGGACTTGGAACCCATGCTTTCCAGCAGGGCCATGAGCTCGGGATCGTGGCGGGTCAGGTCCACGCGCAGCAGCGTGGCCTTGAAATCCCTGGCGATGCGGGCGCTGTTCTCGGGTTTGAGCACCGTCTTTTCCAGAAATTTGCAGTTGGGGCACCAGTCCGCGGTGAAGTCGAGAATCAGGTTTTCCTGGCCGAGCAGGCTCTGAAATCTGGGCATTTCAAAATTCTGCCAGGGATCCTGGTGGACGGTGGGGCGGAAGAGGAGAAAGACAACCGCCGTCACGAGGGCCACGCAGGAGGAACGGATGGACCATCTGCGCAACATCGACTGGTTCAGGTCCGTGAGCTTGCCCCAGACCCACGCCGCCACGGCGATGGCCCACAGGAGGATGAGCACGTCCAGGTATGCAGAGGTCGGCAGCAGCCCGAAAAGGTAGACGCAGGTCCCGGCCAAAAGAAAGCCGAGCAGGCGTTCCAGGTGCGCGGTCCAGGCTCCGGGCCTGGGCAGGAAACGGTACAGACCGGGCATGAGGGCCATGGCCAGGTAGGGCGATGCCATGCCGAGGCCGATGCAGCTCAGGACCAGGGCGATGATTTTCGGCGGCTGGATGAGGGCCCAGGCCAGGACCCCGCCCAGGAACGGCCCGCTGCAGGGCGTGGCCAGGACGGTGGCCAGAATGCCGGTAGTGAATGATTCGAGCCGGGGGTGGTGTTTGACCCCGGCGGATTTGCCCTTGAGGTCGATGAGGGGCAGGTCGTAGACGCCGAAAAGGCTCAGAGAAAGGGCGAAGACGACGGCCGTCAGGGTGATGATGGCCGAGGGCTGCTGGAATATCTGCCCCCAGGCGATGCCCGTGGCGGCAATGATGCCGGCCAGGATCAGGAAGTAGAGCATCATGCCCAGGGCGAAGAAGAGGTTGTGGGCGCGGAAGGCCTGCCGCTGCTGCATGGGCATGCCGGACGCCGCCGGGATGAAGGAGCGCAGCTTCAGGGTGATGACGGGCAGCACGCACGGCATGAAATTGAGGATCAGGCCGGCCAGGAAGGCCAGGCCGGCTGCCTTGGACAGGGTATGGACCTCAAGCCCCGGGGCGAAATAGCGCGGGCTGAAGGACACGGCAGGCTTCGGCGTCTCGGCGTCAGCAGGTGTTTCGACGGCAGTCTCGGGCAGCGACTCGGCGGCTCCGGGCGTGGATAGCAGGTACAGGGGCCACCACTGCTGGTCTTCGGCCCGGGGCAGTCCGGCCGGGTCCGTGACCGCGAGTTCCAGGTCCTCGCGCAGGGGTTGGCAGGTGGTGGCCGAGCAGAGCAGGGCGTTCAGGCGGACCGTCAATTTGGCCGGAGCCTTGGCCATGGGCAGGAAAAAGGGGGTCGGCCCGTTGTAGAGTTCCACGGTCAGGCTCGGGTCGATGGGGTCGGGGCCTGGTTCGGCCGGCGGGTAGAGGGCGTCCAGGTCGGCACCGTCGGCTTGGCCGGTCACGGTCGTGGGGAATCCCGACGGCCCCTGGACGTTGCCGTAGGCATGCCACTCGGGTGCGGGGGTGAGCGTCACCACGCCGAGCACCGGGGTTGCGGGGGCGTCGGTACGGAAGGCCTGCAGGGAGACTTCGTAGGGTCCGGCGGCGCCCGCGGGGGCGGCGATGTTCAGGACTGCCAGACAGATCAGGATGAAAGCGGCGCGTAGTGTCATGTTTGGGCACGGGTGGCTGAACGTTGTGGCCGAGTTTTCCTTTTAGGTGCTTCGGGAGGTGGTGGCAAGCGAGGAAAGGCGATTCTGGAGGCGTATCGGCAGGGGAGGCTTCGCCGTGTTTACAGGAGACGGCTCACCGGTCCATCGAAAAAGCCCCTCCGGCGTGACGCCGGAGGGGAGAAAATCCGTCGCGGCTACATGGCCATCAGCCTGGCCACGCGGTCCTCGGTGGACGGGTGGGTCGAGAAGAGGCTGGCCAGCCTGGACGCGGTCAGGGGGTTTATGATGAACATGTGCGAGGTGGCCGGGGTGGCCTCCTGCATGGGCACCATGGTCGCTGCCTGCTGCAGCTTCGTCAGGGCGCTGGCCAGGGCCTTGGGCTTGCCGCTGAGCTTAGCCCCTCCCTCGTCGGCCATGAACTCGCGCGAGCGGGACACTGCCATCTGGATGAGCATGGCCGCGATGGGCGCGATGATGGCCATGGCCAGGGCGCCGAAGATGCCGCCCCCGCCTTCCTCGTCGTCGCTGCGGCCCATGCCGAAGATGGCCGCCCACTGCAGCATGTTGCCGAGCATGGAGATGGCTCCGGCGATGGTCGCGGCGATGGTCGAGATGAGGGTGTCGCGGTTCATGACATGGGTCAGCTCGTGGGCCATGACGCCTTCGAGTTCGTCGCGCGAGAGGATGCGCATGATGCCCGTGGTCGCGGCCACGGCGGCGTTCTGCGGGTTGCGGCCCGTGGCGAAGGCGTTGGGGGTGTCCGAGGGGATGACGTAGACCTTGGGCATGGGCATGTCCGCCTTGCGCGCCAGGTTTTCGACGATGCCGTAGAAGTCCGGGCTTTCGGCGCGGGTCACCTCGCGGGCGTTGTACATGCGCAGCACGATCTTGTCCGAGTTCCAGTAGGCGAAGAAGTTCATGCCGCCGGCGATGAGAAAGGCGATGATCATGCCGGACTTGCCGCCGATGGCGCCGCCCATGGCGACCAGCAGGACGGTCAGCATGGTCAGCAGCAGCGTGGTCTTTATCTGGTTCATGGAATTCCTCCGGTTGAGCCGCGGATAATGAAAAAGACCTTTATCCGCGGCGATGCTGGGATAAAGGTCTTGCTGATCTCGACGTGTGTCGGATTCCCGGGTCCGGGCCTGTGCGCCGTACTGACGAACCGCGGGTCGGTGCGGGACATCCCGGAACCGATAGCTACTCCCCTTTGCGTGGTGAAAATAAGGACCGCCGCGGGGGGTGTCAAGAGGACTGCTTGTCGCCTTTCTTCTTCTTTTTGGCCCGTTTGTCCTTCTTCGAAGGCTCCTCGCTGCCGTCGCCGTTTACCTCCACGTCAGGCTCGCATTCGCAGGCGTCGTGTCCCTTGCGCTCCTCCTCCTCGCGGATGACCCGGCGCAGGACCTTGCCGACGATGCTCTTGGGCAGGTCGTCGCGGAACTCGACCTGCTTGGGCACCTTGTAGTTGGCCAGCTTCTCGCGGCAGAAGGCCAGGACGTCGGTCTTGCTCAGGGCATGGCCCTCGCGCAGGACGATGTAGGCCTTGATGATCTCGCCGCGCGTGGGGTGCGTGATGCCGACGCTGACGGCCTCCTTGATGGCGGGGTGTTCGTGCAGGACCTCGTCGATCTCGCGCGGGTAGACGTTGTAGCCGCCGGTGATGATGAGGTCCTTCTTGCGGTCGACGATGAAGAAAAAACCGTCCTCGTCCATGTAGGCGATGTCGCCGGTGTAGAGCCAGCCGTTCCTGAGCACCGAGGCCGTCTCGTCGGGCCGCTTCCAGTAGCCCTGCATGACCTGCGGCCCACGGATGACCAGTTCGCCGATCTTGCCGACGGGCAGGGGCAGTGAGCCGACCTCCATGTCGACGATGGCCGCGTCCGTGTCCGGGAAGGGCAGGCCGATGGAGCCGTTCTTGCTGTTGCCGCGCAGGGGGTTCAGGTGCGTGATGGGCGAGGCCTCGGTCAGTCCGAAGCCCTCGACGATGTTGGCGCCGTTGGTCAGGCTGTTGAACTTCTCCATGATGGGCACGGGCATGGGCGCCGAGCCGGAGATGCAGTAGCGCACCGATCCCAGATCGTACTTTTCCAGATTCTTCTGCTGCAACAGAGCGATGAAGATGGACGGGGCGCAGGGGAAGATGGTCGGCCGCTTCTTGTGGATGGTCTTCAGGACGTCCAGGGGCACGAACTTGGCCATGGGCACGAGGGTCGCGCCGATGAGGGTTCCGAAATTGACGCAGACCGTGAGCCCGTAGATGTGGAAGAGGGGTAGGAGGCCCAGGATCGTCTCGCCCGTCTCCTTGATGGTGTGCAGCACGGCCTTGGCCTGCTGGGCGTTGCAGATGAGGTTGGCGTGGGTCAGCATGACCCCCTTGGACACACCCGTGGTGCCGCCGGTGTACTGCAGTGCGGCCAGGTCCTTCCTGGGGTCAACGGGGTGCGGGTCCTGGATGGCCGTCCGCTTGAGGAGCCCCTTCCATGGCAGGACGGTCTGCCCGTCGTAGGGGATCGGGCCGAGCTTGTACTCGCGCCTGGATTTTATGGTGTAGAGGAAATTCAGGGGGAAGCCCAGGCAGTCGGCGATGGAGGTGACGAAGATGCGCTTCAGGTGCAGCTTGTCGCGCAGACCGCTTATGCGCTTCCAGAGCAGGTTGAGCGTGATGAGCGTCCTGGCTTCGGAATCGTTGAAGTGGTGGACCAGCTCTTTCTCCATGTACAGGGGGTTGGTCATGACGACCACGGCCCCGAGCTTGAGACAGGCCCAGTAGGTGATAACCGTCTGAGGGCAGTTGGGCAGCATGACGGCCACCCGCTCGCCGGGCTGGACGCCGGCCTTCTTCAGGTTGGCGCTGCAGAGGTCCACCAGGCGCTTGAGCTTCTTGAACGTGACGGTCCAGTTGTTGAAGACGATGGCCGGCCGGTCGGGGTGGTTGGCGGCTGCACGCTCCAAGACCTCATAGAGGGGGATGATTTCGTAGTCCAGGTTCGGACTGACTTCCTGATCGTAATGCTTGAGCCAGATTCTGTTGATGCCCTCTGCGATCATGGACCCTCCATGGAAAGTGATGTGAGGAAAAACTTCTACAGTCCCGCGTCTTTCCGCGCAAGTCCCCGCGGCGGACGCGGCCTCAGGGGCGGTCCAGGACCATGAGCACCTCCATATGCCAGGTGCCCGGGAACATGTCGAAGAGGCGCAGGGACGACAGGCGCCAGCCGGCGTCCAGGAGGGGCCTCGCGTCGCGGATGGTGTTGACCACGTCGCAGGACACCCAGACCAGGCGCCGCAGGCTTGCTATGCCCGCGAGGGTCTGGCCGACGCCCTTGGCGCCAGTGCGGGGCGGGTCGAGGATGGCGGCCCGGGGTGCGAAGTCGCGCACCGTCTTCCAGGGGGCCGGCTTGGAGAGGTTGGCGGCGCGGAACCGGACCGAGGCGAGGCCGAGCCTTTCGGCGTTGCGCACCCCGGTGTCCACGGCCTCGGCCGAGCCTTCCACGGCCAGGACCTTCCGTCCCCGGCTGGCCAGGGGCAGGGCGAAATTGCCGGCTCCGGAGAAGAGGTCGGCGATGCGGTCGAAACCTTCGAGCTCGTCCACGGCCGTGCGCACCAGGACGCGGTTCAGTTCCCAGTTGGCCTGAAAGAACGTGGACGGCGGCAATTCCAGGGTCAGCCCGTAGTCCGGGAAGGAGAAGGGCAGCAGCAGCGTGTCGCGTTCCGTGGCTGCCTGGCCCGTGTCGGGGCTGGCCGCGATGGTGAAGCGGCCGTCAGGCAGGCCGGCGGCCAGGGCGGGCATGGCCGCGGCCAGGGGGGCGGCCAGGAGATGGCAGTCCGTCAGGGGCACGAGGTCGTTGCTGGCGTGGGCCATGGCGTGGGGCCGGCCGCCGCGGACGTGGATCTGGCCGCGCCAGCGGTAGCGCCAGCCCCGAGGGCTCGGGACCACGCCGATCTCCGGCAGTTCCGCGCCGTGGCTGCGGCCCAGGGCTCGGGACAGGGCGTCGCGCAGGATGTCGGTCTTGAGGGCGAGACCCGTTTCCGGACTGACCATGCCGAAGCGCGAGCCGCCGCACAGGGCGGCGTGGGGGCAGGGGTGGACGCCGCGCATGGGCGACGGCTCCGTGACGCGCACGGCTTCGGCCTGCAGGAAATCCTTGGAGGCCTTGATCACGCGGGCATCGACGATCTCGCCGGGCAGTACGCCCGGTTCGAGCATGACCACCTGTCCCGACTCCAGGCGCGCCAGACCTCGGCCGCGCCAGAGCAGCTTCTCGACCCGCAGGGCCGGGAGATCGTGGCCGTTTGCGGGTGCCATCAGCCCTGCCCGAGCCAGCTGACGAGGATGCGCTGGATGAGCTTGACCGCGGCCGTTTCCGAAACCTGCGAGCCGTGGACGGGCGAGAGTTCGACCATGTCCATGCCGACCAGTCGCGGGCCCATGCCGTCGAGCCAGAGCTCCTTCCAGAAGCGGCTCATCCAGGGGTAGGCGATGCCGCCGGGCTCGGGCGTGCCCGTGCCGGGAATGACGCTCGGGTCCATGCCGTCCACGTCGAAGGACAGGTAGATGGGCCGCTCGCCGACGAAGGCACGCACGCGCTCGGCCGCCTCGCAGGGGGAGGGCAGGTCCCAGGCGAACATGGTCATGAGCTCGGACTTGGGTTGGGCGCGCATGAAGTCGCGCTGCTCGCGGCACAGGGAGCGGATGCCGATCTGGACCAGGGGGATGGACAGCTGCCTGGCGCGGGCCATGATGCAGGCGTGGGAGTAGGGCGTGTCGCCGTAGCTCTCGCGCAGGTCGGCGTGGGCGTCGATGTGCAGGATGACCAGGTCCGGGTGGGCAGCCTTGTAGAATTCGAACAGGGGCAGAGGGATCGAGTGCTCGCCCCCGAGGGTCAGGATGAAGTCCCGGCCTGCGTCGAACTCCTCAAGCCGCCGGCGCAAGACCCCATGCAGGGCCTCGGGGCCGCCTTTGGGCGGATCCACCGGGGCCAGGGGGGTGAAGTGGGCCAGATCCGTCAGGTCCAGATCCAGTTCGGCGTCGTAGGACTCGATCTGCACGCTGGCCCGAAACAGCGCCTCGGGCCCCAGGCGCGTGCCCGTGCCATAGCTGACCGTGCCCTCGTAGGGGACGGGCAACACGAAAATGTTCCGGCCCTGAGCGAGGCCGAGATCGAAAAATTCATCGTACATGGGGATCTCCGTCAAAAGACGGGCGGACCGAGGCCCGCCCGGAGTGATTTACAGCGGTGTGCGCGAACGCAGCAGGATGTTGTCGATGCCCTTGGCCTTGAGCTGCTCCTTGAGGCCCACGGCCGATTCGACCGTGCCCTGATGGTGCACGTAGACGCGGAACCACGTCTTGCCCTCGTGCTCGGCCTGCACCACGGTGGTCTTGAACCCCGAGAGGTCGCGCTTCTTCAGAAAGGTTTGGGCCTGCTCCATGCTGGCCAGGGCCGCGACCTGGTAGTTGAAGACAAAGACTTCGCCCTTGGTATTTTCCGTCGCTGCCTGCGGCGCAGCCTGTCCGGCCACCTGGGCCGCCGACTGCAGGGCCGCGTCGATGGCCGACTGCGGCTTGGCGACCGCAGTCGCCGTCGCGACCGTGGTCGCGTTCTGGGGCTTGGGCGCAGGCGCGGCTGCCGCCTTGGGCGGCGCGGGCGGGGCCGGGGGCACGGAACTCGGGCCCTGCTTCAGCTTTTCGAAGAACTCCAGTTCCTCGCCCTTGAGCACTTCCTCGTTCTTTTCCGTGAGCAGCGGGAAGTCTTCGGGGAGCACCTGGCGGGCCATGTCCATGGCCATCTTCTCGGGCTGGTGCCCGCGGCCGACGATGACCCCCAGGATGAAGGACCAGGCCATGCCGATGACGACCAGCACGGCCAGGGACATGAAGCCCGTCAGGCCAAGCTGGAAGGTGAACCCCTTGGAGTCCTTTCCCTTTTTCGCTGTGCTCGATTTGCGTGTGATCATGGGACTCCGGATTGGCTACATGCGTTCCGGGGCATGCACCCCCAACAGGTCGAGGCCGCTCGCGATCACGCCGGCCACGGCGCGGAAGAGGAGGATGCGTGCCCGCAGCAGGTCCTGGTCCTCGCCGGAGAGGATGTGGTGCACGGTATAATACCGGTGCAGCAGCCCGGCAAGCTCCATCAGGTAATGGCTGACGTGGTGGGGCGAGAGGGTCCGGGCGGCCAGCTCCATGGTGTCCTCGAAGGCGTCCAGGGCCTTGAACAGGGCCTTGTCCTCGGGCGTGGTCAGGAGGGCCATGAGTTCGCGCGACGGCTCGGGCAGCTCGACGCCCTGCTCGGCGGCCTTGCGCAGCAGGGAGCTGATACGGGCGTGGGCGTACTGCACGTAGTAGACCGGGTTGTCCATGGACTGCTGCTTGACCATGTCCAGGTCGAAGTCCAGGTGCGAGTCGCTCTTGCGCGACAGGAAGATGAAGCGCGCCGCGTCCACGCCCACTTCGGCGCAGACGTCGGCCAGGGTCTCGAACTTGCCGGCGCGTGTGGACATGGCGATCTGCTCGCCGCCCTGGATCAGGTTGACGAGTTGGATGAGGATGACCTGCAGGGCCTCGCGGTCCTTGCCCATGGCCTCGATGGCCGCCTTCATGCGCGGCACGTAGCCGTGGTGGTCGGCGCCCCAGACGTCGACCATGAGGTCGAAGCCGCGGCCGATCTTGTTGTCGTGGTAGGCGATGTCCGAGGCGAAATAGGTCAGCAGGCCGTCGGACTTGCGCAGCACGCGGTCCTTGTCGTCGCCGAACTCCGTTGTCCGGAACCACAGGGCGCCGTCCTGCTCGTAGGCGCGGCCCTCGGCCAGCAGGCGGTTCAGGGTCGCCTCGACCAGCCCTCCGTCGACCAGGCTCTTTTCCGAGAACCAGTGCTGGTGCTCGACGCGGAAGTCGACGAGGTCCTTCTTGATGCCGTCGAGGATGTCCTTCATGCCGCGCTCATAGCACAGGTCCAGGGCATTCTCCTCGGGCAGGTCCAGCAGAGCCCGGCCCTTTTCGGCCAGCAGGGCTGCGGAGATGTCCTTGATGTAGTCGCCGCGGTAGCAATCCTCGGGAAATTCGATTTCGATGCCGCAGGCCTGCTGGTAGCGGACCCACACGGCCAGGCCCAGGAGGCGCATCTGGCGGCCGGCGTCGTTCAGGTAGTACTCCGTCTCGACCTCGTGGCCCGTGAAACGCAGGATGCGCGTCAGGCTGTCGCCTACGGCGGCGCCGCGGCCGTGTCCGATGTGCAGGGGCCCCGTGGGGTTGGCCGAGACGTACTCGACCTGCACGCGGCGGCCCTTGCCGACATCGACGCGTCCGAAGTTCGACCCGTTTTCCAGGGCGGTCAGGGCCACGTCCTGCCAGAAGGCGGGCTTGAAGGTGAAGTTGATGAAGCCGGGGCCGGCGATGTCGATGCTCTCGATCTCGGGGCAGGCGGCCAGCAGGTCCGCCTTGATGCCTTCGGCCAGGGCGCGCGGGTTCTGTCCCTTTTCCTTGGGCATGACCATGGAGATGTTGGTGGCCATGTCGCCGTGCTGTTCGCTTTTGGGCGCCTCGATGGTCGTCTTGGCGGGCAGCTCAAAGCCCTTGGAGGCCATGAAGGCCGTCAGTTTTTCGAAAATGTAGTTCTTGGCTTTCATGCCAGGGTCTCCTCGATGGCGGCCGACTGTTCAAGGTTGCTCACGGCCAGGGTCTTCACCCCGTCCCGGTCCTTCAGGATCTGCGAAATCATGCGCGAGAGGGCGCCCTTGGGGCCCAGCTCGATGAAGGCGCGCATGCCGTCGGCGTACTGGTTCTCGATGGTCTGGGTCCAGAGTACGGACGAGGTCATCTGCTTTTTCATGACCTCCTTCAGAGCCGCGCCGGAGGGCTCGGGTTTGGCCGTGACGTTCAGATAGACGGGAATCTTCGGGTCCCGCCAGTCGAGTTTGTCCATGTACCGGGACAGCTCGGCGCCGGGCTCGCTCATGTAGGGCGAGTGGAAAGCGTTGCTGACCGGCAGGGTCATGGCGCGGCCCTTGAGGGGCTTGGTGCCGGCGCAGACGTGGTCCACGGCCTGGGCGTGCCCGCTGACCACGAACTGGCCCGGGGTGTTGTAGTTGGCGATGCGGATCTCCTGGCCCGTGGCCGCGGCGGCGGCTGCCACCAGGGATTCCACCTGGGCCTGTTCCAGCTTGAGGATGGCGGCCATGGCGCCATCCTGGTTGGCTGCCTCGTCCATGAGCCTGCCGCGCAGGCAGACCAGTTCGAGCAGCTGGTCCTCGGGCAGGACCTGGGCGGCGCACAGGGCGGAGAATTCGCCCAGGCTGTGCCCGGCGGCTGCCGCGGGATTGAGCTTTGCGGCCAGGAAGCGCCAGAGGTTGATGTTGACAACGGTCAGGGCGGGCTGCAGATTCCGCGTCGCCGCCATGGCGCTTTCGTCGCCGTCCCAGTATATTTCGCGCAGGGGAAGGCCGCTTTGGCGTTCCGCCTTTTTCCACAATTCCATGGCCTCGGCGGAGTGCTCGGCCAGATCACGGCCCATGCCGGGTTCCTGGGAGCCCTGGCCGGGAAAAACGATGCTTACCATATTCACTGTTCCTCCAGTCAAAAAACTGTGCTGCTTGTATCCGCAGCACCCCCGCAGGTAAAGGGGGAAATCCCCGGCCTGGCCGAGCCGCGGCCGCGGGGAATCAAAGACCCAAAACGGACAGGGCAGATCATGAACGAAACTCTCGACGCGGCCAGTGTGGCCGCCGCCTCAGCTCGGCTCGGCCGCGTTCTCACGGACGACCAGGCCGGCATGCTGGCCGTTTACTTAGGCCTGCTGGTCAAGTGGAACAGCCGCATGAACCTCGTCGGCCCGGAGACCTGGCCGGAAATCCTGGAAACGCTGATCCAGGACTCCTGGCATCTGGCCGACCTGTTGCAGACCATCGAGCCCCAGCCGGCCGAAACCCTGGACCTTGGCGCCGGCGCGGGCCTGCCGGGCATCCCGCTGCGCGTCTTCTGGACCGCCGGGGACTACTGGCTGGTGGAGCCGAGGCAGAAGCGCGCCTTGTTCATGGAGCAGGCCGCGGCGCATATGCGCCTGCCGCGCACCCGCGTCCTCTGCGCCCGCATGGAGGCCCTGCCGCAGGCCCGTCGCCAGGCCGGGCTCATCGTCAGCCGCGCCTTCATGCCGTGGAAAAAGCTGTTGGCCGAGGTCCGCGGCTATCTCGCCCCCGGCGGCCGGGTGCTGGTCATGAGCAACGAGGCGACGGGCGAGACCGTCGAGGGCTTCGCGCTGGACGTCGAGAAGGACTATGCCGTGGCGGGAAAGACGCGCTGGTTCCGGCTATTTCGTCTTGTCGGGGAAGACTTCTGAAAGATGCGGCATGAGGAGCTTCGTGGCCACCTTGTCGACTTCCTCGGCCAGGTCCATGAAGCGCTCGAGGTATTCGAGGATCTCGATCTTGCGGTCCTCGCCGGAGTAGCCGTAGTCCTCCTCCAGACGTCCGGAGGTCAGGTATTCTTCGAATTCGTTCAGGAATTTTTCGCTCAGCATGGCATCCTCGGATCGTGTGCGTTTTCAACCGCCCCCGTCTGCCACATGCGGCCGTCGCGGTCAAAGCTCCAGGGGCTCCTTTCCCAAGAATCCGGTTGACTTTGACATGGCCCTTCACTAATTGAGTCACCTCACGCCGGAGTGGTGGAATGGTAGACGCAGTGGACTCAAAATCCACCGAGGGCAACCTCTTGCGAGTTCGAGTCTCGCCTCCGGTACCATATAAAAGTCCGACAGAATCCGTTCTGTAAAAAAGGGCAATAAAATCAAGGGATAGTCTGAGGGCGCATAGTCCGAGGAAGTCCCTTTTGTCCGTTTGGTCCTTTGACATCCATCTATTTTTTGCATACCCGGCTTGTATACGGGGCGCGAACGACGTGTTTCGTATGCAAGAAATCTCCGAAATCCAGAAATGACGGGCCTTCCCGCAAATCATTTTGAGCCACGGAGCGTATGCAAGATGCCGTTGACTGATACCAAGATCAGGAACGCCAGGGCGAAGGAAAAAGACCTGCTCATCGTTGACCACAACGGGCTATATCTCGCGGTCAAGAAGAACGGCTCAAAGCTCTGGCGCTATCGCAAGATGATGAAGGGCGAAACCATCCTGCTCTCCATCGGCTCCTACCCCGAAATTTCCCTGGCCGACGCCCGCGCGACCTGCTTGGAGTACAACAAGCTCGTTGCCCAGGGCATTCACCCCCGCAAAGAACTGGACGCGCCCACCGGCGATGCTTTCGAGCCCCTGGCCCGTGAGTGGCATGAAAAGCATCAAGTGAAGTGGGGCGAAGTCCACCGCGCGAAGATCCTTCGCCGTCTCGAAAAAGACATCTTCCCCTTTCTCGGTGACAAGCCCATCAACTCCATTCAGCCGCAGGACATCCTGCGCGTGCTTAGAATCATGGAGAACAGAGGCGCCACCGACCTTGCCCACAGGATGCACCAAGTCATTGGCCAGGTATTCCGCTACGCCGTGGCGACCGGCAGGGCCGAGCGGGACAATTCCGCCGACCTGAAAGGCGCTCTCACGCCAGTACGCCACAAGCATCACGCCAGTCTGACAGACCCCAAAGACATCGCGCAACTTCTCAGGGCCATCGAGGGCTATCAGGGCTCTCATGTTGTCCGGTGCGCGCTGCGCCTGTCTCCGCTCCTGTTCGTCCGTCCTGGCGAACTGCGTCATGCGGAATGGGGAGAAATCGACATCAAGGGTAGGGAATGGCGGATACCGGCCGAGAAGATGAAGATGAAGGTGCAGCACATTGTGCCGTTGGCGAAGCAGTCCATCGCCATCATCGAGGATCTGCGCCCCCTGACCGGCGACGGCAAGTACTTGTTTCCGGGCAGGGTGTCGGCCCGGCCAATGTCGGAAAACACAATCAACGCGGCATTGCGCTATCTGGGGTACGACACGCGGCAGCAGCAGTGTGCCCACGGGTTCAGATCCATGGCCAGCACGCTTTTGAACGAGCAGGGGTGGAATCGTGACGCCATCGAGCGGCAGCTCGCGCACGCGGAACGGGACGGAGTACGGGCGGCCTACAACTTCGCGCAGTACCTGCCCGAGCGCAGGAAGATGATGCAGGCGTGGGCCGACTTCCTCGACAAACTGAGGGACGGGGCGCAGGTCATCCCCTTGCACCTCGTAGCTGGAGAGAAATAAATCTTCCCGGTCCCCTGCCATCGTGGCATGGGCCGAAATTCGGCCAACGCGGGGCGCGGGAACGCCCCACGAGGCCTAACCACAACGTCCTAGTAGGAGGACACCATGGCTAATCAGAACGTATCGACCCAGGCGACCGAAGGCAATCTGTACGACCGTATTGACCGCGAATTGGGCGCAACCGGCGAGGCATCCATGAAGGCGCAACTCGTGGCCAAACTCATTCGCGAGACCGAACTGGACCGCGACGAACGCGAAACGGCGGCGCGGCTTCTTGACGAGGCCACGCGCGAAATTGCCGACCGCATTGCGGCCATCGAGGCCGTGGCCATGGCGACCGCCAAGGCATAACCCGCACCCCCTCCCCCAACGCGAAAAGGGCGCTGCTTCCACACGGAGCGGCGCCCTTTTTTTGCGTCCGAAAACTTTTTTCAAAAAAATATTTCGTCTCTATTTTATCAACGAGCAACTGATTCTGGCGAACCATTTGACCTATTTTGACCTATTCTGGCCGGATTTGGGACGCTTCAATCTGAACCTGCGCCGTCAGAAAATGAGCTGTACATGGGCAACACATAGACGAAATTCGTCTATGTGTTGCGTTTGCAATAAATTTTTTTGTCTGTACAAAATAGACTACATCGAACGGGGCTCCAAAAAAATGGCCTAGAGCGGCAACTCTAGGCCAAGGCGCGGGGCTCCGGGGCGGCAAGGATCTTTCCGTCTGGCGAGGCGGGCAAGGCAAACCATCACCGACCACGGCGCGGCCTATTCGTCCATTCGCACGGTGAACAATGAATGTCCACCGGGACGAGGTGCCCACCTGGTCATGAGGAATTTTCCATGGCGAAGAACACCCCTATCACGAACCCGCTTGTTAAGGACCGCTTTTTGCGCGTGAACGACGTCCTGGCAGTCTTCCCCGTTTCCCGGGCGACCTGGTGGGCCGGCGTCGCCGAAGGACGTTACCCCAAAGGAATTAAGCTGTCTCCCAGAACGACCGCTTGGCGCGCATCCGAGATTGAGGCCTTAATCGACCGCCTGTCCACTGAAGCCCAGGCGTAGGCGGGTGCGGTCATGATTGACCTCAACGGCTACGGGCCACAAGGGAAGCTGGCGGACGAGCCGCTTGTCCTCGGTGACGCCGTGGAGAAGTTCCGGGCCGCCATGAATGCCGAGGGTTACGGCGCCCAGGAGATCGAAGCAGACGGCGTGCTCCGTCGCTTCGACCTCCCCGACGACAAGGCCGGCGCGAAAAGCGGCTGGTACGTTTTTCATGCTGACGGCATCCCCGCCGGTTGCTTCGGCAACTGGAAGGAAGGAAGTTCCATCCCGTGGTGCTCAAAGCAGCGGTACGAGATGACCGCCGCCGAATGCGCGGAACACGACTTGCGCATGGAGCGGGCCAAGGTTGAGCGGGAGGCGAAGCAGGCCGAGGCGTGGGCCGAAGCGGCGAACAAATACTGGGACATTTACCAGCAGCTACCCCAGGCCCCGGCAGACCATCAGTATCTGGTGAAGAAAAAAGTCCCTCCAATGGAGGGCGTGCGCGTCTCCCAAAATGGCCGCCTGGCCGTTCCCCTGCGGGATGCCGAGAACACGTTCCAGGGCGTCCAGTGGATCGACGGCGACGGAAAAAAGCGCTTTGGCTCCGACGTGAAGACCAAGGGCAATTTCTATCTGATCCCAGGCGACATGAGCACCGTGTTCGTCTGTGAGGGCTACGCGACGGGCGCAAGCATCGCCATGGCGACAGGTCAGGCGGTTGTCGTGGCGTTCAACGCCGGCAACCTCTCCGCGGCCACGGCATCGGCAAAGGTGGCCTGCCCCGGGTCCAAGCTCGTGATTGCAGCGGATGACGACCGATGGACGAAAAACACCAA